>JAITBP010000007.1 GCA_031283585.1 Puniceicoccales bacterium | reverse complement strand
ATTTGGGGGATCAGCTCATAGATCTTAGATTCTGCAAATTTTTTGGCAGGATCCTTAGTAAATACGGGATATATATCAAAATGGTTGGTTCCTAAATTAGAACCTCTTCCATAGTCAGTGTCTGCTGGTGCACCATTGCAGTTTACCGATGCTACTGCCGACAAAGCGCCACAGAACATCATTAACAATTTCTTCTTCATTTTTTTACCTTTCATAATTTATTTGTTCACTATCATTAAGCCCACCACGGACTTAAGCACAGATTCTCTCACATTCTTCAACGACTTGGCAAGCATTTTTTTCGATTATGGTATTTTTTTGCATTTTTTTGCATTTTTCTGCATTACGATGGACTACACCTAACTGAAATAGGAAATAAAAAGCCTATCGTTAAACGATAGGCTGGCCCAGGGGCGCTAATTCATTTCACGAGAGACCTGGTAAAAAACCTATGGCCACCTGAAGCTGGTTTATTTTTACTTCCTGACAACCAGCAAGCCTAGGTCGTCCTTTTTCTGATGAATACTGGTTTTCCTAGCATTGAAAATTTTTTCAAATTTCCTCGAAGCAACTATCCGATGAGATCAGCTGGAACCATCTTGATGTTATTAATTGGTAAAATTCCTTATCACCTGGACTAGTAAAGCACGGGACCTCTTAACCTTACCTGATCTATTATCTGATCTATTACCTGATCTATTGCTTGATCTATTACCTGATCTATTACCTGGCTTTACTCCAAAAAATGTATACAGTGATTCAAAAATAGGTTTTTTCTTAGAATTGCCAGCTGGATCACCCATTGCAATCTGATTTAGCGCAGTAGTACTGGCCGGATTATTAAAGTACTGCGCAAGAAGCGCAAGCATTTCCTTTTTGTGCCTGCCTCCTCCATCAACAAAATCGACTATCTTTTCAATAACATTTATAGTGCGGCTGTCTATACCAGCATTAAATAATGCATTTGACGCTTCATTTCTATTATTCAGTGTAATCACAGCCTGCAGCGGCGAGATACTCCCTAGAAGCATAAAGCCAAGGATAAAAATGTAACGCCTATACCCATCCATTTTTCTAATCCATATAAAAAAATGTTAAAATGTAAATCATGAAAAAATTGCAAAAAATTACAAAAAATTATAAAAAATTACAAAAATATTTCGCTACGAGACATAATTTGTTTCATTAATCTCCTAGCTATAGCTGCCTTGGCTTTAGTTAGGCCAAAACTATTATCTAACAGTTTTAAAATTATATTTTTCATTTTTTTATATTTTCTTGGACAATTAGCAATTTCAATTAATAAGGTAGCGTTACTAAGATAATAACCGTATTCGCGTCCCCTGATTATAGCCAACAGCGAATTGAGGCTACTTCCACCAAATTCATCCACATAACAAATAATGGCTATAATGATTTCCCTCGTGCAAATATCTATTCCATAATCAGCCATTTTTCCACAGACAGTGTTCAACTCATCATAGCTGATTACCGCCTGCAATGGCAAACCGGTAGCCAGGAGCATGAAACAAAAAACCAAAACATTGTATTCACATCGGACCATCTAACATAACCATATTTGCCGAGAAACTAGCTGTATAAAAATTATGTCAATATTTTTGCCTAAAATCATACGAGACAGCTTGGAGCTAAGCGGCTTAACTAATTTATTTTTATTTGACTTTTATATCTTATATCATCCTCGGTTGTAAAAATTAACCCTATTTTAGGGTGCAATTCCCTGGATCAGAGTTATCAATGGCATGAATAACCCGATAACTATGGTTCCAACGAACAGGGACAGGATTACGACCAAAATCGGCTCCAACGTGGAGGATATTCTGGCAATGACCTCATCCAGGTCGTTTTCGCAGTTATTTGCGATGCTAATCATCATCGCGCCAAGCTGGCCAGATTCCTCTCCAACCCTTATCAAGCCTTCTACCATCGCCGGGAAAATTCCTCTTCTATGGATCGAATCAGACAGCGACAATCCCTGCTGAAGGTCCAGGATAGTTAATTCCAACTTAGCTCTCATCACAAAATTTCCAACGCCTGCGCTGGACAGTCTCATGGCATCGATGACGGGTAAGCCACAGAGCAACAGATCACCGAATGTTCTGGCAAACACCACCAGGTTCCATTTGACCATGCCATCGCCGACCAGAGGGATTTTTAGCAAAATTCTGTAAAAAATGTTTTTGACAAAACCCAGGCGTTTCAGCGAGCAACTCAATGCAAGCACCACCATCCCGGTCATTAAAAATTCTTTCCAATAAGAAGAAATCCATCGGCTTCCTTTAATTATTACGCTGGTCAGCGCCGGCATAGCCCGGGGACCGATTTGGTCTTCGATGATCTTTTCGAACTTGGGAATGACGATGCCTGTGAGTAGCAACGCAACCACCGAGGAGATAATCATGACCGTTAGGGGATAAAACATCGCCGACGTGATCTTCTTCCCCAGATGGATTTTTTTGTCCATCAGGTTGGCCATCCGATCCAGGGTTTCTGCCAGAGCACCTATCGATTCTCCGACCCTTATCATTGCGATCTCTGACCCATTAAATCTGACCTTGGACGACGCTATGGCTTCGGACAACGGGCTGCCAGATTCTATTTTCATCGAGAGGTTTTTGAGAAAATTCCTCAGGACTCTGTCTTCTGATTCCTGATTGATCATTATGGAAATGGCGGATCCAAGGGTTGTGCCCGAGGACATAAGCACCGAGATTCCGCGAATAATACGCGCTTTCTTCTCAATCTTTATACTCAGGAACACAACATCTTTATGTTTTTCATGTTTTTTACATTTTTCATATTTTTCATATTTTTTACGTTTTTGTTTTGCCGAGGGTTTCTTTTGGGAGCTTTGGTAGCTCACCGGCGATGGCATGTCTTCATATGTCGCAGCCAACCTATGCCGATCCCCAGATCCATAACCGGCTAGGCCATTGGCCAAATGCTTCGCCCCGATGGACCAGGCGTCATCTCTTTTGATAGCTGGTTGCCTGGCCACGGCCAAATCCACTGTTTCCGGTTCCGTCCCGGTCTGGGTTTCCAGGGCACAGGCCGGTGCATTTTCCCGGTCATTGGATGATTTCCACCGGGACACTGGTCCACTATCTTTCTCAGGGAAAAAAACTTCCGGTGTTTTGCTAGAAATCAATCCTACTCTATCCCTGACCCAACTCCTCAGTTTCATTTGCGCCGTTTCTGGAACTTCAGCTTCCGTTTAGCAACATTTTTAACACTTTTTCTTACCTCAACGTCATCATTCTCAGCAATTTCTATGCCAGTTATATGCTCAAAAATATCATCCAAAGTAAGTATGCCGATTATTTTATTCTCTTTTTTTACAAATGCAAGCTGACAGGCCTCGGTCAGGAACTCGTGGAGAGCTGTGGCCACAAGACTTTCACTATCAATGACCTTCGGTGTTTGCATCAATTCTCTCAGCTGTTTGGATACCTCACCATCGGCAAAGGCTTTAAGTATGTTTCTGCGCAAAACTATTCCCACCAGATTCTCGGGATATTCGGCATAAACAGGCAATCGGCCTATGGGAATATCCTTGTCCAGTGAAAAAACATCACGAATCGTTTTATTTTGATCGTAGGAAGTAAGATCACCCAGTGGTGTCATAACCTGGGCCACTTCGGTGCTATCCATATTGACCACATTGGCTATCATTCGACTTTCTATCTTCGTAAGCGTACCGTCCCGCACACCTTTTTCGGTCATTAGAAGTATGTCTCGTTCGGAGTAACTCGCCATTTTTTTCTGTGGTATCAGGATTCTCACCATCAATCTACAGAGTTTTGACAGCGGATACATGATGAACAGAATGAACCTAAGCGGATAGACCACAATCCTTTGTAGTTTTCTCCGGTAGGCTATACCGATGTTTTTTGGGAGTATTTCCGAAATGGTCAATATGACAACGGTCATCGCCAGAGAAAACAACCACAGTTTATCTTCGCCAAATATTCTTGACGCCATGCCTCCGGCGACCACAGCCCCAAAGGTATTTGCTACGGTGTTCAGTATCAGGATCGCCGAACTGGTCTCCTCGATATTGTCCTTACTATCCTCAAGCCATCGACCGATCCGGCTATGTTTCTTTTTAAGTGCCTCTACTTCAACTTGATCCGTACTGAATATCACCGCTTCAAGCAGCGAGCATATCCCTGATAATAACAAAGTAATCAATATGGTAAAAATCAGAGCGACCATCAACTGTCGAGAATTATACTATATGAAAATATATATAAAGAAAATAAATAAATAATTTTGCTAGATGGCCGCTGGAAATATGCTTCCTCTGGTGACCGTTAATATATACTACTAATAATTTATATTTATATAGTAGTAGTAGTAGGGGGCCCGTTAATATGTTAATAAGTATGAATTTGTAAGTATATTACAGGGATCCAGAGGGAAATTTTTGTGAATAACCCTGTGTATAACTATGTGAATAGTATGTGAACAAATGTGAACAACTACAGGTTATTAACACTAATTCACAGGCTATTCACAGGTTATTAACAGGTCATTGTGAATAACTTGACCGGGTTCTATTTGATGTTTTTTATGTCTTTTATGTCTTTTGTGTCTTTTTATATCTTTATATATCTTTTTATGTCTTTTTGTCCCTGGAACAAACCAATGCTGGGTCCTGTTTACCTGAAGGATCGGAGATTATCATAGATTTTTGTTGACAACCCAATGGTATTGGGAGAGAAGCTTGCTGTAGCAGTGGTATTTTTGTCATGTTAAATATTTTTCAGTACGGTAATAGGCTAGGGTTATGTCGAGGTCGGTCTGACCGGTGTATGCCAGATTTTGGTTCGTTCATTAGGATTTGGACGGTGCATTGGCGGCTGGCTTTTAACTATTGACCAGGGTTTTGGCAGTAAACGATGTGGTTGATATTCAAGGAGTTATCCAGTGATCGTAGTTGGGTTATTTCTGGTTATCTGTAGGTTTTTACAATACCTTCGATCATTTTTGTCCAGCCGTCGACCAGGACGAACAGCATAAGTTTGAATGGCAGAGAGATTGTCATCGGAGAGACCATCATCATACCCATGGCTAGCAAGATGTTAGAGACGATCATGTCTATGGCAATGAATGGCAGGTAGAGTAGGAATCCGATCTGGAAGGCATCTGTGAGTTCTGAAACGATGAAGGCCGGGATAAGAACGATTAGGTTACCTTCTTCCAGTCCGGTTTGCATTTCCTGGGGCCAGATTTCCTTTGCTGTGCTCATAAAAAATGCTCGGCCCTGGGACTTGGTATGTTTTTTTAAAAACTTCTTTAATGGCCCACAAGCCTTTGCCAGAGGGTCCTTTAGCGTAGCTATATTGTTCATATCGAATTCCAATCCTTTGGTTATCTCGAAGGTTTCCTGGACGATGGGGTACATTATGTAGATGGTAAGCATTATGGCGATACCGTTAAGTACCATATTTGGAGGAACTTGTTGTACACCAAGCGCATTTCTTATGAGGGTTAGGACCACTACTATTTTTACGAAGGAGGATACCAACATGAGCACGAACGGTGCCATGGTCAGTGTGGTGAGCACGATGGCTATGGTGGTCGGATCGAAGGAGATGCTGTTCATTTGTCGAAAATCTCTAGGATTCTTACGCCGGTTTTACCATCTACATTCACCAGTTCGCCGCTGCCGATGGGCGTACCATTCGCGCATATGGTCACCGGGCTTTCAATCGGGTTGTCACAGGAAAAAACGTAGCCTTTGTCTATGGTTTCCAGTTCACTGAGTGGTATTTTTTGATCAAATATTTCGAAGGTCAGTGTTACCTGATGCTTTGGTTTTTTACTATATTGTTCCGTTGGTTCTTCCGGCGGAACGAGTTTTGCATCATCTGGATCGGCATGCTTGGTTTGTCTGTTGGTTTCGTCTATGGCCGGTGCGCTGACGTGTTCAGGCTTGGTGGTGGTTTCCGGCGTGACTGCGGTCAAAGTGCTGTCGTTTTGGCTTTTTATTTCCTCGATGCTTTGTTCGATTTCTTCCACGGAAGAGGCCGCTGGGGCCGGTTCACCGACGGCCGGTTCGTCGGCAGGTGGTTCGCCGTCGGCTGGTGCATCGGCAGCTGGTTCGTCGGTTATTTGTTCGTTAACATCTTCTGAGCCAGCATCTTTGGATTCGATGGTCGCCTCACTGATCTGGGCGGATTCCGGGCTGTCATCCGGCCTGGTCTGGCCCTGACTGGTCGCATCGATTTGATTTTCCGCTGCAGAGTTCTCGGCTATTCCGATTTTCGCCGCATCGCTGCTCGTCATTTCACTAGGATCATTTTGGTTTTCCATAACATTTGCAGGGTTATCGTTTTTTTTTTAAGTAAATTACTGAGATCTGGAGTGGCTGCCTCGGCGAATGCCATGTTTTTTTGCTCTTTTTGCGCTTCGGTTGATTCCTCGTCAAGTTTTATAACCAGCTCACCTTGTGGGAGTTGTGTTTCACCCTGAGGATTATCCATTGGATTTTCTGGGAAGGCTTCTTTGATGATTTCGTCCGGATCGATGGTATCCACGTAGGATACATCATCGTCATCATATTCTATTTGATTTTCTTTGTCCATGGTATGTCGTTTCTACGGAATTGGTTTCGTGCTGGCTATCACTTTACCATCGGTTATCACTGCGCTGATTCCTAGTCCTCGAAGTGGGACCGGTTGGCCAGAGCCCAGGTGGCTATTTTTGATAAAAATTATGTCATTTTTGCCGATACTTAGGTATTCATCGTTTGTTAAGTACGTCCGACCGAGCTCGATAGAGTACTCGATCGCTATTGAGTTGAATTTATGAATTCTTTTTGGTGTGGTTTTTATTATGCTTTTGCGGATAAAATTCATTATTCCTGGCGTTCCAGAAATGTAAAAATTCGTCGCGAACGAGCCGTCCTGGGTCTTCAGGTACATGCAAATTTCGTCCTGACCGCCGCCGGAGCGAGTGGATTTTGCAACCTTCGAAATGCTGATGTTGTGTCTGAAAAATGTTTCTGCCCGGGTTAAAATATCACCCGCTGCGGCCTCGATGACCATTAATTGGATTTCGGGTGAGAGCGAATCTAGGTCGATTTCTTTACTAAAACTGTTCGATAACATGTGCATAGACGGCAGCTTATAGAACGATAGCCCTATGTCATCTATGCCGACGGAAACGGTAATTGTAGTGCATTCTTCGCCGGCTATAGCACTTGGCGCGGAGGTTCCAAAAGAAAATCTATTCTCTCCGCAGGAAATTTGCCATTCCCTTTGTTTTGCATATAACTCATTGAAAGAAAGGATATTATGATCCACACCTTCCGCAATTAGTACCTCCACACCCATAGCTACGCCTATGATACTATTATTTATTCGCGTATAAACAAGAAAAATAGGTGATTAGATTTTTTGATTGGAAAAATTTATGCTCCCTGACCGATTTCCTGGAGCATGGTAGAGAACCACTTAGTGGCAATGTCAAACGGTTTTCCGCCCTTGATTCGCGAAAATTCTATGCAGTGCAACTTGTTATTGTTTTGTTCATCGAAACCTATGACACCGGACCGGCGTTCTCTGGCACACTGTATCGCAACATCAACACTATCAGCGATTATTGACAAATCAGCGCCGTTTGCCGGTGCTGACCTGGCAAAGTAACCGCTTTTTTGAACCAAGGTTTTTTCAGCTCTCATAAGTCTAGAGAATTCGGACGCAAGCCATTGGCCTGGATTGACTTGGTCGAGTTTGACATGGCCAAATGGATCCCGCTTCACTGGCGTGCCGGATTTTTCCAGTTTTTCGACGATGATATCGAGGCAGGCACCTTCGCTCATAAATATATTTACACAACCGACCCTGTCCATTATTTCGCAGAGTCTGGCCGATTCTTTTTCTATATCTAGTTGCAGCTCAGGTAGATAAATTCCATGAATATCAAGCTTCTCAATGGGTAGCCCGATCTCTGGTATGAATTGTTTGGTTTTGAGAGATTGCCTGTACAGGTGCGCTGTTTTAGCTGTCAACCAGCCGCAGTGTCTGCCCATAACTTCGTGAACTATTAGCATTCTTGGACTTGCGGTACACTCGTAGACAAGGTTCGCAAAAAATTTCGCACCATATTCGGCGGCCGTTAATGCGCCCAAACTTTGCGAGATCGGGTACACATCGTTGTCGATGGTTTTCGGTAAGCCTATCACGGCCAAATTGTATCCGTTTTTTTTCAAAAATTCTGCCAGATCCGCTGCAGCGGTGTTTGTGTCATCGCCACCCAGAGTATGTAACACATCTATTTTATCTGCAACTAGTTGTCGGGCTGCAACCTGCCGCGGATCCTGTCCGGCGGATACATAACCTCTTTTTACGCAATCATCCAGGTTGGTCAGTTTAACCCTGCTGTTGCCGATGGCACTGCCACCGTGGGTAAGTAACGCTTCGGCATTTTTGCGCAGAGCCTGTGTCACAACTATCTTATCGCCAAGGAGAAGCCCCTTATACCCATCTTTGTACAGAATGATTTCAGTTTCCGGCGACGCTTTTGTGTACTTTTTAATCAAGTTCCCGACGGCAGCGGACAAACATGGAGCAATTCCACCGGCGGTCAAAATACCAACAATCATAGCTTAATCCTAAATAGAATATATCTGGCAGTAAAGCATAAACCTATTAAAATCAAAGAGTTAATATTATCAAAACAGTAATCTAAGACAATTATCCCCACAGATTGTACATTTTGTCAACTTGTGCGCCGAGCAAGATATCCTGCCGCAGGCCACACAACGCAGAACGTAACGTTTTGATTTGCTTATGGTTGGCGTACAGATGCCGGAAACTATCCAGATGCTAATCATACCCAGCACCGAAGTGATTGTGAATAAAATAATTGCAGAACAAATCGCCATTCCTTGGAGATTTTCTAAACTTTGGGTTCTGATTCTGGGTCGACAACCACCTCGGCTAACACATCACCTTTGGCAGTCGGGTTGCTTTCGATAACAGCTTCAGTATCAGGAAGTTCTGCACTTTCTTTCTTTTTTTCGGAGTGTTTACCGGCCATTCGTTTACGTCGACTTGCGCTCTGCTTTTTATAGCCACGGTCATCGGCTTTTACCTGTTCTATTATGGCCATCTTAGCGTCATCACCGCGGCGCGGCAATAACTTGTAAATCCTTGTATAACCGCCATTTCTGTCTAAAAACTCCGTTACAGTTTCGTCAAATAATTTTTTGATGGCTCCCGGGCTGCGCACATTTGAGATCGCCAACCTTCGAAAATGTAACTTAACAGCTTGATCTGTAGCTGCGTTGGCGTGTTTCGCCAGGGTTATTATTTTTTCGGCAAAAGGCCGCAATGCCTTCGCTTTAGCTAAAGTCGTCGTTATTTTACCATGGTTGAAAAAAGCTGTTGCCAAATTTGCCATCAAAGCCTTTCTGTGCTCTTTCTTCCTGCCTAATAAGTACTTATGTTTGCCGTGACGCATCAAAACTCCTTTCCGTATTAATTGTTGATTGGATTGTCGAGAAGCCGCTCATCGATCTTGATACCAAGAGATAACCCCAATTCCTCCAATTTATGCTTGATTTCATTGAGTGATTTTTTACCAAAATTTCTGTAGCGTAGCATTTCAGCTTCGGATTTCATCGCCAACTCACCGACGGTCGTAATGTTTGCGTTGTTTAAACAATTTGCCGCTCGCACCGACAACTCTATCTCGTTGACACTCATATTCAACAGTACACGCAGCTTATTTTGTTCCTCGGTCACTTCTCTGGCCGCCGAATCAAACTCAATAATGTCGTCGGTTATGTTGTCAAAGACCTCCAGGTGTCGCTTCATTATTGCGACAGAATCCTTTAGCGCATTGTCCGGCGAAATCCTGCCATCGGTCCAAATTTCCAAAATCAATTTATCAAAGTCGGTCACCTGGCCCACCCGCGTGTCTTCAACGTAATATCTTGCAAGCTTCACCGGACTAAAAAGCGAATCTATCGGAATAACACCAATATCCTGGTCGGGTTTTTTATTGTCATCGGCGATAAAATAGCCTCGGCCAACTTTGACCTCCATGGTTATGTGTAGCTTACGCTTACTGTTTATTGTGCATATCAATTGATCTGGATTTATAACCGTAACACCATCGGGGCAAATTATATCAGATGCCAACACAACTCCTTCTCTATCAACATCTATTTGCAATGGCGGCGGGTTATTCGTTGCGCTTTTGAATAAAACCTTCTTCAGATTAAGCACTATGTCGATGACGTCTTCGACCACGCCCGGCATACTCTGATATTCATGCTGAACACCAGCTATCCTTATCGACGAAACTGCAGCCCCTTCTATGGAATTTAACAGTATCCGCCTCAAGGAGTTACCTATACTATGTCCATAGCCTGACTCAAACGGTTCTGCCACATACATTGAATAGGTATCCGTGGCTGTCCCATCAACTTTGGTCAACTTTTTCGGCAACTCAAACTTACCCAGACGCTTAATCATAAATTAAAAAAAACTATCTATTATAAAATTCAACTATCAATTGTCCGTTTATTTTCTTATCCAGTTCTTCTGGAAGTGGATCGCGTTCGATTTTTCCATTCAACATGGTTTTATCCTGGGACAACCAAGCTGGAATCGACCTGTAGATCGAGTCAGCAATGCTTTGTGTTGCATATCTCTTTGACTGGGATGAATTTTTAACACCTACGCTGTCGCCAATTTTACACAGATAGCTGGCGATATCCACACAACGGCCGTTCACCGTAACGTGCCTGTGGGATACAAATTGCCGTGCCGCCCGTCGGGTTTTAGCTAACCCAAGCAGATAAACAATGCTATCTAACCTCATCTCCAGTAGGCACATAAACCGCTCGCTTGTGATGCCAGGCAACCCTTTAGCCGTATCGAATATCAGCCGAAACTGCTTTTCGGTCAAACCGTACATAAACCGCAATTTTTGTTTTTCGTTCAACCCAACGGAATACTCGGATGTGCGACGACGTAGCCGTGGACCATGTATGCCAGGCAGATAGGGCTTGCGCTCCACAGCCCTACAATCCGGGAATATTTCCTGGTTGAAACGTCTATTAATTCTTGCTTTTGGACCGGTATAACGAGACATAACTTCCTCCTATTATCACACTTACACTCGCCTACGTTTCGGCGGGCGACAACCATTATGCGGAAGAGGCGTATCATCAAGAATGCTGTAAACAGTCAAGCCTAAAGATTGCAACGTCCGTATGGCCGAATCGCGACCCATTCCTGGCCCCTTAACCTTCACATCAACTTCCTTAAGTCCGTGGGACATAGCAACTTTGCCAGCGTCCTGGGTAACAATCTGCGCAGCATAGGCTGTGGATTTTCTTGAGCCCCTGAAGTTGCATTTTCCGGAACTCGACCAGGATATCACATTGCCAGCCGGATCTGAAAAACAAACCTTTGTGTTGTTAAATGTGGCCAATATATGACATAGTCCCCGGGTAATATTTCTGCTATTTTTGGCACGACGGATTTTAACGTCTCCAACCTCATCGCCAAGAAGATCCGTAACCGATGCTTCGGTTTTTTGGGCCGAATCAACCGGAAGATCATCCTTCTTTTTTATTTCGTCACTCATAACCGCGCATATCTACTACTTTTTACCACGCAAAACACCAACCGTTTTCCTGGAGCCTTTCCTCGTTCTTGCATTGGTTGAGGTCCGTTGTCCGCGCACCGGAAGTCCACGGTAATGTCGTAGACCACGATAACACTTAATTGCCTGCAATCGTTTGAGATTTGAAACAATCTCCCGGCGCAAGTCACCTTCAATTTTCCATCCATTTTCAACAATAGTCGACGATATTTTGTTTATATCTTCTTCGGTCAACTCATTGGAACGCATGTCTGGATTAAGTCCGGTCTGCTCGACGATCAAATCGGCCCGCGTAGGCCCGATGCCATATATATAGCGCAACGCAAAGGGCAACTTTTTATTATTCGGTATATCTATTCCTAATAAACGTGGCATAATTTTACCTTTTGATAAACTAACTTCTCAACACTTTTGCTTTTGAAAATCATTTTTTTAACAAAGTCAACACTTCTGGTTCATTATTTGTGATTAATATGGTATGTTCGCAGTGAGCGGCCACGGATCCGTCGGTGGTTCTTATGGTCCACCCGTCATCGTCGACGGATATGTCGGATTTTCCTAGGGTTAACATCGGTTCTATGGCTATGGTCATGCCTTTTTTCAACAGAGGACCGGTGTTTGGTCTGCCATAATTTGGTACCTGTGGTTCTTCATGCATATTTCTCCCAACACCATGGCCGACAAGCTCTTTTACAACACCGTAGCCATGCATAGCCGCACAACATTGAATTGCATAGGAAATATCGCCAACCCGATTACCTTCGACCGCGGCATCTATGCCAGCCTGAAGCGCCAACTCCGTTGCATTTACCAAACTTTTAACGGACTCGTCCACCTGGCCAACCAAAACTGTTTTTGTGTTATCGCCGACAAAGCCGTCATAAAATGTTGCGACATCGATACTTATAATATCGCCATCGGTCAATAGAATCTGATTCGACGGGATCCCGTGGACGACCACATCGTTTATGGAAAAACAGGCATAGCCTGGAAATACTTTATTGCCACTTTTATAGTTATAGGTGGCGCTGGTGGCCCCGTGATTTTTCATGGATTCGAACGTTAACTCGTTGAGCTGTGCGGTGGAAATGCCAATTTTCACCTGGGAAACCACATCATCCAAAACCGCCGCTGCAACCTGTCCTGCTTTTCTCATTTTCAGTATATCGGATTCTGTCCTAATATTTATCATACATTGCGAACCTATCTCTTTCTTAGAAAGAATGATATGAGTCCAACAATCATCAGAATACCGACTGCAATCCAAAATTTTCTAGTCCTTCTAATGAACTCAATAACATCCCGAGATGTGCCCTGTTCACCGCCTGATGGCAGCGCTCTGGTCCTGATTTTCCCCTTGGCCCAAAATCCGTCATAGTTTCTTTCCAGCAAGTGCACCTCCATTTGTTTCATCGTCTCCAGTATGACTCCGACGGAGATCAATGTTCCGGTTCCTCCAAAAAACATGGCAATTTGATAGGGAACTCCAAACGAAAAATATACCAAATCCGGCAATAAAGCTATTACAGTCAAGAAGATAGCGCCGGCCAAAGTGAGCCGTGTCATTACAAAATCCAAAAACTCTGCCGTCGCAGCCCCTGGCCGAATTCCAAGAATATAGCCGTTATTTCTCTTCAAATCATCGGCGACCTGGGTAGGTTTAAACATGATGGAAACCCAGAAGTAGCTGAATACCAGTATTAATGTGCCATAGATCGTATAATAAACCTTGGAGCCGTGGGACAGGATGACTGACATTTTTTGAAAAAATGAAATACCTGTTGCGCCACCAATGTATGCAAGTACTTGCTGCGGAAACATTAATATCGTGCTAGCAAATATAACTGGCATGACACCGGCATAGTTGACTTTCAATGGCAACACCGACGCTTGGCCACCCATAACCTTCCTGCCAATGACCTGCTTCGCGTATTGTACTGGAATTTTTCTCACGGCCTGGGTAACAGCCACCATGCTGCTTACGACTATAAGAAGTAAAATCATCATCAGGCCCAATTGGGATGCTCCAAGAATGGATTTTTCCTCGCCAAGCGGTGTGCTAAGCATTCCACATAAACAATATATGGCCTTTGGCAGCGAAGACAGGATGCCTACGGTTATCAACACGGAAACACCATTACCTATGCCAAATTGCGTGATTCTTTCGCCAAACCAGGTCAAAATCATCGTACCGGCCGTCAAAAATATGGTGGATGTGACAAAAAACATTCCACGGTTCATCACAACTATGTCCCCGTATTTTTCTTTATCGAAGCCCATAAACAGCTTCTCTGGATAGTTTGCGAGAGCGAGTACCAACAGAATGCCCTGAATCAGACAAATCAACACGGTTAGATACCTGGTGTACTGGGCGATTCTCTGACGACCGCCATGTTCTCTTTGGATCCTTGCGAGGCTAGGTGTAACAGCCGTAAGGAGTTGTAATATTATGGACGCACTTATGTATGGCATTACGCCTAGGCCAAAAATAGCTCCTTTTAAAAAAGCACCGCCGGTAAACATGTCATAGAGCCCGACCAGTCCACCCGAAGAACTGTTTTGTTTTGTAAAAAAATCGCACAATGGCTTAGGATCTAAGCCTGGAAGTGGAATGCTAGCCCCGATCCTAGCGACAAAAATCATGGACAGAGTAAAAAATATCTTTTTTCTCAGTTCGGGAATTTTTATGCAATTTATAAATGCTAAAAACATGTAATAACGCCAATTTAATCTTCAATTTTTGCCCCGGAGGCCAGTTTGACCACGGATCCGCCGGCGTCCAATATTTTCTTTTCCGCTGCCGTCGAAAAAAAATCGGCCGTTACGGTGATTTTTCTGTCAAGTTCTCCGCTTCCAAGCACTTTTATGATCATATCACCTTTGTCCACAAGCCCATACTTTATCAGTGTGGATCTGTCAATCAAGTCTTCGGTTAGCCGGGCTAGGCTTGAAATATTTACAATAGCCACATCGGTTTTGAACAAAAAATTTTTGAAGCCACGTTTCGGTAACCTTCTATAGTAGGGGATTCCGCAACAGCAGGGCGCCGGCGAATAGCCAGACCTTGCCTTTCCGCCCTTATGGCCGCGGCCACTGGTTCCGCCTCTTCCGCTACTATCACCACGTCCTCGCCGGCGGTTATGATCGCTATTTCCAATTTTAACTAAATTATGTAATTTCATCACCAATTAACCCAATAAATTAACAGTCACAGTTTGCATTGCGTATGGCCATAACCTCTTCCTTTGTCCTGAGTTGCGAAAGCGCATCCAGGGTTGCTCTTACCATTGCAAATGGATTATTCGATCCCATTGACTTTGTGAGAATATCTGTTACGCCAAGGACTTCCAGAACAGCCCGAACGCCACCGCCGGCTATGATTCCGGTGCCAGGTGCGGCTGGACGCAGCAACACTCGACCTCCATCTGCAACACCGACAACTACATGTGGAACAGTGGAACTATGGATAGAGTAGGGTTTTATGTTTTTCTTAGCCTGCTCAATGGCTTTACGGACCGCATCCGGCGTTTCTTTTGCTTTGCCCAGACCAATACCCACGCGTCCGGCCTTGTCGCCCACCACTGCCAATGCGGAAAATCCAAACCTACGCCCGCCTTTAACAACTTTCGCGCAACGATTTATTCGCACAACCTTGTCCACAAATTGATTTTCGGGATCGCGCGGATCTTTAGTGGCTTCACCACTATCGCGCTTTCTTCTACCGCGAAAACCACTATTAGCACCGAAAAAACCAGAAAAATTTCTATCGCCATTCATAATATACTAAAAGCTTAACCCAGATGACCTTGCAGCATTTGCGAACGAGGCGACCACACCATGAAACTTTCTTATGCCACGATCGAACACCACCTGTTTAACTCCACAGGCCAGGGCATGTTTCCCAAATTCAAGGCCAAATTCGCCGGCGCCATCGACGTTTGGCTTGAGTTTTTTGTCCTTAAACTTGGAAGACAGTGTCGATAGTGCAGCAACCGTCGAACCCGTGTCATCGTTTATGCACTGAGCATAAACATGTTTAGCGCTGAAATAAACAGACAATCTAGGTCTTAACGTTGTGCCATGAATCCGTTGCCTAACTCTAAGTTTTTTTCTTTCCTGCGATTTCTTTTTATTTTTACAATTCATAAACAAATATCCTAGGACGCCTTTTTACCATCTTTTCTGCGAACATGTTCGCCCACAATTCTAACTCCTTTTCCCTTATAGGGTTCAACCGGATAAAAATGCTTTATATCAGCGGCAACCTGCCCGACCATATGTTTATCCGCGCCTTCGACCAAAATTTTCGTATTTTCCCTAATCACAATTTTTATTCCCTCTGGCACCTTGTAACGTATTGGATGCGAATATCCTAGGGATAAATCCAATTCATTGCCGGAGATAGCGGCTTTGAACCCAACTCCATTTATTTCGAGATTTTTCGAAAAACATTTCTGAACACCGATTATCATCGCATTTATAATAGACCTAACCGTACCGTGCATAGCCAATGAATGGGCATTATTGCTATCTTTGCATGTTACAGAAACAACTCCGGCAGAAGTACTTATAATAACCGACGAATCGAATTTTTTGCTGAGCTTTCCCTGGGGACCGGTCACATTAACCACATCACCATCAACGGTAACGGTAACAGCCGCTGGTATTTCTATTGGTAATTTTCCAATTCTACTCATAACATATTCACCTACCAAACCTTACATAACAGTTCACCACCTACATTCAGCCTGAATGCTTCACGATTTGACATTACCCCTTTGGATGTGCTGAGAATGGACATGCCCAAACCATTAATGACCGGTGGTATCGATTTCGCACCAAAATAAATCCTACACCCAGGTTTACTACAACGCATAAGTTCCACTATCGCAGGTTTATCCTTTACGTATTTAATGCAAACTTTCAACATTAAAACACCTTTTTCTGTATTAATTTTAAAACAATCCGCAATATAACCATTGGCCTTCAAAATAGCGGCGATGGACTCTCTCATTTTCGAAAATGGGAAAACACAACTCTCTTTGCCAGCGGCACTTGCATTTCTTATAGCGGTTAAAAAATCTCCTACGGTATCCATGAAATCACACCCTAAACTACCAAGAAGCCTTAACCAATCCAGGAATCAATCCGGCCAGAGCAAATTCTCTCAACTGAAGCCTCGACACACCGAATCTTCCATGAAATGCGCGAGGTCTACCGGTTATGCAGCACCTATTTCTAACGCGTACCGACGACGAATTCCTTGAAAGTTTGTTCAATTTACGCAACGTTTCAAAAAACACCGCATCCTCCACATTTTGATCGCGAAGTATTTTTTTGTATTCAGCTCTTTTCGCCGCAAATTTAGCCACGAGAGCTTTGCGCTTTTCATTTCTTTTTATCACCGAAATTTTTGCCATAGTTATTACACATTAATTTTTTTCTTGAAAGGCATCCCTAACATCCTTAGAAGATCGCGTCCTTCGTTATCGGTCTTCGCCGTAGTAATAAACGATATGTCCATTCCTACAATTTTTTTCTCTCGGTCAACACTAATCTCAGGAAATATGGTGTGATCAGTCACACCCACGGTGTAATTACCACGACCATCCATTTTACTCGAAACTCCTCTAAAATCCCTAACTATTGGCAGAGAAATACATGTGAACCTTAGAAAAAAATCGTACATGCTATCACCTCGTAATGTAACTTTCACTCCGTTCGGCATCCCTTTCCTCAGCTTGAAGTTAGAGATACTTTTCCTTGCGGCAATTAGCACAGGTTTTTGGCCGGTTATCAAACCTATATCTTTCGTAAGATCCTCAATGTAAGATTTATCACAACTTGAATTTATCGCAGAATTCACGACAATTTTTTCGAGCTTTGGAACATCATGACGATTACGATATCCGTGAACTTTTTCGAGTTCAGGAACAACCACTTTTAGATATAAATCCTTCAATGTAGATCTAATTTTCATAACCATAACTATTACTACCACAACAACATATCATCATTCATTTGACAGGCTTTGTCCGTTTTGAATCGTACCTAGATGCTAACATAACATTGGAATAGTGGATCGCCGATTCCATTTTAATTTCACCGCCTTCCGGGTTGGTCTGACTTTTTTTCACGAACTTCTTTCGTAATGCAACCCCTTCTATTGTAACTCGACACGAATCACGCAACACGCGAATCACGCGACCTCTTTCTCCTCTATTCGAACCGGAAATAACAACCACGTCATCACCTTTTTTTATAGAATATTTCATATTACCTCCGGAGATAGCGATATTATTTTCATAAAATTTTTCTGTCGCAGTTCACGAGCGATCGGACCAAAAATTCTCGTCCCCGACGGATTATTTTTATCATCTATCAATACACAGGCATTGCTGTCGAACCGAAGATAACTGCCATCTTCACGCCTTACGGGATAGGTTGTTCTGACTATAACTGCCTTAGCAACAGTACCTTTTTTCACAGATGCTTCAGGAATGCTATCTTTTATTGTGACAACTATAATGTCTCCTACCGAAGCAGTTCGCTTATTCTGACCAAGCCGCCGAATCATCATCGCCTTTTTAGCGCCGGTATTGTCCGCCACATCCAATATACTTTGTTGTTGCAACATATAATATAAAAACCTTTCTATTTTATTTACTTTACATCACAAAATGGGTGCTTTTTTTACTATTCCCACGAAACGCCAACGTTTTAATTTACTCAAAGGCCGCGTTTCCATTATTTCAATCTCGTCGCCAACGGAACACTCGTTATTTTGATCATGGACATGGACCAATGTCCTTCGCTTAATTTCCTTTTTATAAAGAGGATGTGGAACTTTATAAGAGTAGGCAACTTTGATGGTTTTGTCACCGCAACGTCCGGTCACAATACCTACCAACTTCTTTCGCGCATTTTTTCTACTTATACTATGACAACTCCCAGACATACTATACTCCTCTAACATGTTGGCATTTGACTGGACTTGCAAGACTTTTGTCTCAAAAAAGTCTTAATTTTTGCAATTTTTTTTCGCGTTTTTGTAATGAAGGCAGAATTTTCCAACTGAGAAGATGATTTTTTAAGCCGCAATTGAAACATCTCATCATGAGCTTCTGCCAATTTTTTACCGAGTTCTACCACGGAAAGCTCTCTATAATTAACATTATCAGTCATTTATAATCCTCCAAACTTTCGCGGATGATGAATCTACAATGGATAGGCAATTTGCAATCAGCTAACCTAAGTGCTTCCCGTGCTAACGTTACCGAAACACCAGCCAGCTCAAATAATATGGTTCCAGGTTTAACCGCCGAAGCCCAATATTCAACGGTACCTTTCCCTTTCCCCATGCGGGTTTCGGCCGGTTTTTTAGTTATTGGCTTGTGCGGAAAAATCCTGACCCACAACTTGCCTTTTCTTTTCAAATGACGAGATATGGAAACCCGTGCGGCTTCTATTTGAGCCGCCGTCATACTGCAACGTTCGAGGGCCTGAATGCCAAAATCTCCAAACGCCAAAAAATCGCCTCCTTTGGCACTTCCTCGATTTCTACCTTTTTGTACCTTCCTATACTTGGTCCTTGCTGGTGATAACTTGCTCATTTGCTATAACTTCTATACTTTCAATCCCTCATCACGACAGATCCAACATTTAATTCCTACTTTACCGTAAACCGTTCCGGCTTCAGAAAAACCGTAATCTATATTTTCCTTAAGTGTGTGCAATGGAACACGTCCGGCTCTTTGCGATTCGGTTCTTGCTATCTCTGCGCCGCCTAATCGTCCGGCACATTGAAGCCTAATTCCATGAGCACCTAGGCTGATTGCAGCCTGAATCGCTTTTTTCATTGCCCTTCGAAATGACACCCTTCGCTCTAGCTGAATTGCAATATTTTCCGTTACCAATTGGGCCACCAGATCAGGTTTCTTAATTTCTTGAATATCAACAATTACATCTTTCCCAGCCAGGGCCTTCAAATCATCGCACAGTCGATCAAGTTCCTGCCCTTTCCTTCCAATTACAATGCCAGGCCTCGGCGTAGATATTTTAACTCGCACACGATTTCCGGCCCGCTCTATGGTTATCTGTGAACAGGCCGCCGGTCCAAGTTTTTCCTTAAGAAATGATCTTATCCTGAAATCTTCATGTAATAAGGTCGGAAAATCCTTTTTGGTCGCATACCAATGCGAACTCCAATTCTTTCTGACACATAAACGCAAACCAATTGGATTAACCTTTTGTCCCATAGCTATTTAACATTATTACTGTTTTTTAAATTACCGATAAGAGTCACCTTTATATGACTTGTTCGTTTCCTTATTGAATGAGCTGAACCTCGAGACGCTGGAACAAATCTATGAAACATAATCCCTTGCTCAGCAACAGCATCCTTGACATAAAGTGAATCAGAATCAACGTTTTTACAATTCGCATTGGCAATCGCGCTGGCGAGGGTCTTTGCCACAAGACCGGCGGACTTTTTATTCACAAGCCTAAGCAGCTGCAACGCCCTTTCGGCGTGCATCCCTACCACAGAACGAGCAACCATATGCACCTTCTTCGGCGACATTCTTGCATATTTTGTTACAGATTTTATTTCCATGTCAAACCAATTAACTATTTTATTTTACTTTATTTTTGAGTATGTGGATTATGTGTTTTAAATGTACGAGTAAAGGAGAACTCGCCAAGTTTATGACCGACCATATTTTCTGTCACATGAACATCGGTAAAAATTTTGCCATTGTGAACTTGAAAATTAAGACCAACAAAATCGGGCGTAATGGTAGACCGCCGGGACCAGGTTTTAATCGGCTTTCTGTTATCTGAACTAACCGCAAGATCAACCAGATCTAACAAACTTGGTTCGACATAAAAACCTTTTTTAGAAGAACGTGCCATAAAATTAACCTTTTTTCACCTTTCTACCATTACGCCGAACGATAATCATAGCATTGGTCGGCTTCGATTTTTTCCTCGTCGGCAACCCTTTTGCCAATTGAGCCCAGGGTGAAGTTGGATGCCGTCCACCGGATGAACGACCTTCACCGCCTCCCATCGGATGATCGACGGGATTCATCGCAACTCCGCGAACCCTTGGCCTACGTCCAAGCCAACGATTCCTTCCAGCCTTGCCTAAAGATTGCTTAAGATGCTCATTATTACCAACTTCGCCTATGGTTGCTCGACATTTTGGGTTCAACAATCGAATTTCTCCACTTGGCATTTTTATTGTCGCAAATTTACCATCCAAAGCAACGAGTGTGGCACAAACACCTGCGCCCCGGGCCAAAGCCGCTCCACAACCCGGATGTAACTCAATACAATGAATCGGAATGCCAAGCGGCATCATATTCAATGGCAATGAGATACCAACACTAAAATTATCCGTGGGTGAATTCAAACTGACCACCGTGCTTCCAACGCCTAACTCGCGCGGACATAAAATATAGCGTTTTTCACCATCACGATAAGCAACTAAAGCAATATCAGCCGACCGATTTGGGTCATACTCTACACGAGAAATTGTCCCCGGCACATTAAACTTATCTCTTTTAAAATCAATGACTCTGTAAAGTTTTTTATGTCCACCACCTTTACGCCGAGAAGTTATTCTTCCGTAACAATTTCTGCCACTGCCGCGAATTTTACTCCTAACAAGACTACGCTCAGGGTCATTTTTGTGCAACCTACGCCTACTTAAAGACAAAAATCTTTGACCTGGTGTCACCGGATTATGCTGAATAATACTCATTTATCAAAAATTTTAAAATCAAACAATTTCTATTTTTTGGTCCTTTCTAATACCAACCACCGCCAGTTTCCTGCAACTGGTTCTGCCATAACGACCTCGCTGTGATTTATCACGTTTCAATTTGCCAGCTCGAACAATCATATTGACACTAATCACCTCTACACCAAAGGCTTGCTCCACAGCATCACTCACAAGCTTCTTGGTAGCATTTTGATGAACTTCGAAAGTATACTTATTTAACGCCGCAGATATGGCCGTAAATTTTTCTGTGTAATAAATCCGGGTTAAAATTTTATCTACAAAAACCATAATTACCTACATTCCTATCCTATTTATTAACACATCGAAAGCCGCTTCTGAAACCAGATAACGATCATATCGTATTAGATCTAAGGCATTTACGGAAGCTGCATCCACGGTATATATTCGACTACAATTACGTGCCGCAAGAACGAATTCATTACTAAATTTCGTATCTATGACAAGAATTTTTTCCTGTTCCGAAGGATAGATTTTGTTCATAAATCCAACCAATGATTTGGACTTCACACCTAGTTTCGGAAGTGCTTCTATTGCATACAGTTCAGATGATAATATGTCATCATACATCGCACGACCCAGTGCCAATCTTTTTACCTTTTTATTTATTTTTCCATAATAGCTGCGCGGATGAGGTCCAAACACCACGCCACCGCCACTCCACAGGGGACTTCTAATCGAACCATGCCTGGCATTACCGGTACCTTTTTGCCTGTAAGGCTTTTTGCCACTGCCACTTACATCTGAATGTGTTTTGGTCGAAGCATTACCTTGCCTCAGATTTGACAATAACACATCCACCACAAACTTCACCGCTTTGGCACCACGTCCGCTATCAAATGATGCCAATACAGACACTTCCTTTTCATTGGACAATTCACCCGAAGAATTATAAATTCTCAATTTCATATCAATAACGCCCTCAACTTTTTCCGACACATTTTGCCTTTTGTGCCTTGCGTAGAGTGATCAACCCACCATTGGGTCCCGGAACACCGCCTTTTAATACAATAATACCACGATCTTGATGTAAATCAACGACTTCTAGGTTTTGAATTGTTACTCTATCACAGCCGGTATGCCCAGGCATCTTCCGCCCTTTGTACACATGACCGGGCCATTGCCGTTGACCATAGGACCCACCGCGTCTGTGAAACATGGATCCATGAGATGCTGGTCCTCCGGCAAACCCATACCGTTTCATAACTCCTTGAAAGCCACGGCCTTTCGAAGTTCCTATGACATCAATTTTTTCACCCTTGGAAAAAATCGACAAATCTATTATATCACCGGCCTTATAGACTGAATCACCATCGGTTCTGAATTCGCAAATATCGGCGCCGACCTTTAAATTATTTTTGGCAAAATGCCCAGCCAATGGTTTTTTGATTCTCGACGATTTTTTTTGCCCAAAAGCAATCTGTACGCCACAATATCCATCGACTGCTTCGGTTTTTACCTGACTTACAAAACATGGCCCAGTTTGAATAACCGTTACCGGCACAAGCTCACCGGATTCGATGAACACCTGGGTCATTCCAATCTTTTTGCCTAAAATTAATGTCCTATCTTTCATTGTTCTAAGCGGTAAGCAACAACTTACATTAGTTTTCAACACACTTCTTTTAACAAATATCAAATTGTCAAGAAAATAAAAACACTGCCTTCATTCTACGCATTTATACTTATTTCAACACCCGCCGGCAGATTCAATTTTTTTAACGATTCTATCGTATCAACTGTCGGATCGTGAATTTCAATCATCCTATCATGGGTACGTAACTCATACTGGTCCATCGATTTTTTATCCTTATGAGGGCTTCTATTAACCGTAAATATTTCCTTTTTATTAGGTAACGGAAGGGGCCCAACAACTTTTACACCGGATCGCTTGGCAGTGTCAGCAATACCAGCTGACGACTTATCAATCAATCCACTATCAAAACTTTTCAATCTAATTCTAATTTTATTTTTATAAGTCATAAAATCTCCTCAGGCACGTGCCACTGCACGCACGGAATTTTCAACTATCTGTTGAAGCGAATTTGCAGGAACCTGTTCGAAATGGGATGGCGTCATCGAATAACTTGCACGGCCTTTAGTTATAGAACGAACATCGGTTGCATAGCCAAACATGGTCTCCAGCGGAACAAAGGCTATCACATTCGCAAACGATCCATTCAACTCAGTGCTCTGAATCTGACCACGACGCCGATTTATATCACCAATTATATCGCCTTGATACTCATTTGGAGTCGATATTTCAACTTTCATTATCGGTTCAAGCAATATCGGCAATGCTTTTCTCATTGCTTCTTTAAAAGCAAAAATTCCAGCCATTCTAAATGCCATTTCAGAAGAATCAACTTCGTGAAAACTACCATCTATTATCCTTGCCCTAAAATCTATCACCGGATACCCAGCTACCACCCCATTTCTAGCTCCTTCCATTATGCCATCCTGGGTTGGTTTTATATATTCTTTTGGAATGACGCCACCAACTATTTCATTGATAACTTCAATGCCTTCACCTCTCGTACTCGGTTCAATTTTTACAATCGCATGGCCATATTGACCACGACCACCGGATTGCCTTATAAATTTTCCTTCACCAACGGCCTCGGCAATAATCGTTTCCTTGTACGCAATTTGAGGCTTACCAGAATTCACATGAACACCGAATTCCCTCGACAACCTATCCAATATTATCTCTAAGTGTAACTCGCCCATGCCTGCTATGATCGTCTGCCCGGTTTCAATATTTGTGGAAACCTTGAAAGTTGGATCTTCCTCGGACAAACTTTGCAGCGCTGAAGATAATTTTTCTCGGTCATCTTTCGCCTTCGGTTCAATGGACATACTTATAACTGGCTCGGGAAATGTGGGTGGCTCCAGAATAATTTCAGATTCCCGAATGCATAGAGTATCGCCGGTCACTATGTCCCTGATTCCTACGATAGCACAAATATCGCCCGAGTAGGCAACGGCTATGTCTTCCCGGGAATCGGCTTTCATCACCATCAACCGACTAATTCTTTCGGTTTTCCTAGTCCGTGGATTATAAACACTGCTGCCTTTTTTGAGCTGACCTGAATAAACTCGACAAAAAACCAATTTTCCCACATAGGGGTCCGACATCAATTTAAAAGCCAATACAGCGATGTTTGCACTATCATTGGGAACAATTTCGGTTTTTACAGCGATGTTTGCACTATCATTGGAAACAATTTCGGTCTTTACAGCGATGTTTGTACTATCATTGGGAACAATTTCGGTCTTCTCACAATCATCATCTTTGAACGCCTTCATCGGTGGCAGATCCAGAGGAGATGGCAAATACTCAACCACCGAATCAAGAAGGAATTGTACGCCTTTTTTCTTAAATGAACTCCCTGGTATTACACCTATGAAATTCATCGATAGAGTAGCTTTTCTTACGGCAGCGCGAATCTCGTCAACGGATAACTCTTTGCCGTCCAAATACTTCTCTGCAAGATCATCATCGTAATCAGCCACGGCCTCGATCAATGCCTCTCGATGTTTCCTAGCTTCAGCCAAATACTCAGCCGGTATATCGATCGTATCATACTTTGTTCCAAGCTCATCTGTTTCATCATACAAATAGGCTTTCATCTTTATAAGATCTATGAGACCACAAAAACTGTCTTCTTCACCAAGATTCAGATACAACGGGTAGGCGTTGCCTCCAAGTTTTTCCCTTATATCATCGATTGCACCGAGGAAATCCGCCCCGGTTCGATCCATTTTGTTTATAAACGCTATTCTCGGAACCTTGTACTTATCCATTTGACGCCAAACGGTTTCTGATTGCGGTTGAACACCAGCAACGGCACAAAACACTGCCACCGCTCCATCAAGAACCCTAAGGGATCTTTCGACTTCAGCTGTGAAATCCACATGACCAGGTGTGTCGATGATGTTTATTTTGTGTTTTATCCCAGAAAAATTACCGTCATTTGTTTTCCATGAACAACTTATTGCCGCCGATGTTATTGTTATTCCACGCTCTCTTTCTTGCTCCATCCAATCGGTGACCGCGGTGCCATCGTGAACTTCGCCCATTTTGTGGACCACCCCGGTATAATATAATATCCTTTCGGTGGTAGTGGTTTTGCCAGCGTCTATGTGAGCAGCTATGCCGATATTCCGCGTATACTCCAATGGTGTATCCCGGTCCGGGGAATTTACCGATGAAATTTTCTTGTTAGCGATATACATAACATAAAAACATTAGCTTTTACCAAACCAAGTGGGCAAAGGCCCGATTTGCCTGGGCCATTTTATGCATCTCGGTTTTCTTTTTAACCACAGCACCAGTATTATTATATGCATCAACTATTTCCTGCCCAAGGGCATTGCGCATACATTGACCTTTTCTGTCCTTCGCCATCTGAACCATCCATCTAAATACCAAACTTTGCTGCCGAACGTAGGGAACTTCTATCGGAACCTGATAGGTGGCTCCACCAACTCGACGACTTTTTACCTCCAACTTTGGTCTGGCATTTTCTATGGCACCCATCAATAATTCTATCGGGTCGCCTTTGCTAAGTTGTTCACTGGCATACTCTATTGCACCATACACAATGGAACAGGCCAACGATTTTTTACCGCGCTCCATCACTATATTGACCAGCTGCCCAATCAACTGACTGCCGAATCTAGGATCTTTTGCCAATTCTCGCTTCTCTGCTCTTCTCCGCCGTGACATATCTGCTCAATCCTCTTTATTTTTTACTAGCCTTCGGTCGCTTTACTCCATATTTGGATCTGCTGCGACGACGTTTCTCAACTCCCGTACAATCAAGAGTTCCTCTAACAATATGATACCTAACGCCGGGAAGATCCTTAACCCGACCACCACGAACAAGAACCACACTGTGTTCCTGTAAACTATGCCCCTCATCAGGAATATAGGCAATCACTTCCATCCGGTTGGTCAAGCGAACCTTAGCAACTTTTCGTATGGCCGAGTTCGGTTTTTTGGGTGTCCGCGTCATGACCTGAATACAAACTCCTCGACGAAACGGATTACTCCTCAATGCCGGCGCTTTGGACTTCACCAAATTGCTAACCCTAGGTCTGCTTATTAACTGATTAATTGTAGGCATCAAAATATTAATTTATTATTTTATTTTAAAACAAATCTGTTTAAAAGTAGAACCAAAAATTTTCGCGAAATCAAGCATTTATTTATGAAAATTACATAATTAAATAAAATTACCCATGGCTTTCGGTCAATGCCTCGGTCACATTGGATACATGATCGTAGTCTTTCATATTGGACTGACTGTTATCTAAGTAATTTATCTTCAACTTCCTATATTTTGGTAATCCTGTGCCGGCCGGGATTAAATGGCCCATTATGACATTTTCCTTAAACCCTTTCAGCTCATCGATTTTACATAGAGTGGCGGCGTCGGTCAAAACCCTTGTGGTTTCCTGGAATGATGCGGCCGAAATGAAGCTTTCGGTTTCCAAAGAAGCTTTCGTTACACCTAGCAAAACCGGATCGGCTTCGGCGGGTTTACCACCGGCCTCGATTATTTCGTTATTCCGTTCCATAAACTCATCTTTATCAATCTGTTCGCCCCAGAAAAAGTCAGAATCTCCTGGATTTGTAATTCGAACCTTTCTTAGCATCCTCGCGATGATGAGTTCCACATGCTTATCGTTGATTGTAACTCCTTGCATCCTATAGACTTTTTGAATTTCAGCGATCAGATATTCCTGGACGCTGGAAACTCCAAGAATCTCAAGTACCTCGTGAGGATCGGCCGATCCTCCGGTGAGATACTGACCTCGACTAACAAAATCTCCTTCATGGACAATGATTTGCGTTCCATGAGGAATTAGATGTTCTTCTCTTCTGCCGGCTTCGGCGTCGGTGATCCAGATCCTCTTTTTATTTCTAACGGTACCTCCAAATGACACAATGCCGTCTATTTTGGCCATCTCAGCGGCTTCCTTAGGTCTCCGTGCCTCAAATAGTTCTGCCACCCGCGGCAATCCGCCGGTGATGTCATGGGTCTTTGAGGCAGATCTCGGCGTTTTGGCCAATAGAGCACCGGCCGAAATCATATTCTCATCATCCACAATAACTTGAGCTCCAGTCGGAATCGCGTAGGAAGCAATTACTTTTGGCGACTCAACGCCGTTGTCCAGATCATCCAAAACATCGATGACAGGATTAAGATCTTCTTTATGCTCAATGACAATCGTCGTTATTTTGCCACTGATTTCATCTATATCTCGGCGTATTGTAACCCCTTGAATCATATCACGAAACCGAATCCTACCTGAACATTCGGACATGATTGGAACATTGTGCGGATCCCACACGGCCAGCAGTTGACCTTTTTTTACATGAGTCCCATCGCCAACGGTTAAAACGGCTCCATGAACTATGCTATATTTTTCGATTTCGTGGCCATCTTTGCTCTGTAAAGATAGATAGCCAGACTTGTTTAGGACGATGCTTGCCCCGTCGGCGGTTTTCACCAACCTGGCATCGATATATTTTACAATACCATCATCGTGAGCTCTAAGTTCCGATGCCTTAAGCATTTGCCTCGCAACACCGCCCACGTGAAATGTCTGCATCGTAAGTTGGGTACCCGGTTCACCGATCGACTGGGCAGCGATTATGCCCACCGCCGAACCACATTTTACCATGCTATTCGTCGCCGGATCTATGCCGTAGGAGAGGGCTGAAATGCCATTTCTTCGCATGCTTGTCAACGGCGATAAAACCTTAACTCGTTCTATCCCACAGTCATCAATTATCTTGGCCACGTCGGCTGTAATCAATCCGGTGGAGTGAATTATTATCTCATCGGGATTAAGTGGATTGTGAATATCATCGGCGGAACATCGGCCAACTATGCGTTCCTTAAGGCTTACAACCTCGTCTTCGCCGTCCAAAATCGCCTGTTTCCATACGCCATGACGAATGTCATCATCGTAGCAACTGATTATGCAATCCATGGCCACATCACATAACTTACGGGTAAGATACCCAGCATCGGCGGTTTTTAACGCTGTATCAGCCAATCCCTTACGTGCTCCATGCGTTGAAATGAAGTACTCTAACACCGAAAGCCCCTCTCGAAAAGAGGATAGAATTGGCTGCTCTATAATCTCACCGGACGGTTTGGCCATGAGTCCGCGCATGCCACATAACTGTCTGACCTGCTGTCTGTTACCTCTCGCGCCCGAGTCCATCATCAGGTAGATTGGATTTATAAAATCTTTACCATCATTTTCCTGCAAACTTTTAAAAACCATATTCGAGATTTCATCGGTGGTGCTGGTCCAAATGTCGATTATCTTGTTCGACCTTTCGCCAACGGTGATGATTCCTTTTCTAAATTGGCTATCTACTTCTGCTACCTTAGCCCTTGCATTTGAGATAGTTAAAGCCTTTTTATCCGGAACAATCATGTCATCGATGCCGATGGATAAACCGGCTTGCATGGCGCTTAAAAATCCCAATGTTTTCAATCGGTCCAGCATGATAATGGCTTCTTTTTGTCCGGCAACTTTATAGGTTGCCGCTATCAGATCTCCGAGCATACCTTTTCCGACAGAAGTATTTACGAAACCAAGATTTTTCTGAAAAATGCTATTAAACAAAACCCTTCCCACCGTTGTTCTGATTATTTTTTTCTTTGGATCCCCATAGCGCGTAGCACGATTATAATCCGGGTTCGGTATGTCAACCCAGTCGTGGACGGCCATACTGCCATCCAACCTGACTAATAAGACCTCTTCATAGCAACCAAATAATGGAACCCTTTTATTTTCAGGAAGTTTAGGTTCATAGGTCAGATAATACACACCGAGGATTATGTCCTGGGATGGTGTTAAAATCGGCTTGCCACTGGACGGAGAAAACATGTTATTTGGTGCCATCATGAGCAACTTACATTCCAGAATTGCTTCGATGGACAGCGGCACATGCACGGCCATCTGATCTCCGTCGAAATCCGCATTAAATGGCGCACATACCAATGGATGGAGTCTAATCGCTTCACCTTCAATGAGTATTGGTTCAAAAGCCTGAATTGACAGTCGATGTAGAGTAGGGGCTCGGTTCAGCAATATCGGATGACCTCGAGTCACTTCTTCCAAAATATCCCACACCTCAGGAGACTGTTTTTCTATCATTTTCCTAGCACTTCGCACCGTATGGACGAATCCGAATTCTTTTAAACGCCTGATTATGAACGGTTCAAATAGCACCAGCGCCATTTTTTTCGGTAACCCACATTGATGGAGTTTTAGTTCAGGCCCGATGACGATCACCGATCGACCACTGTAGTCAACTCGTTTCCCAAGTAGATTTTGTCTAAAGCGCCCTTGCTTACCTTTAAGCATGTCACTCAACGACTTAAGCGGACGATTGCCGGCGCCCAAAACCGCCTTACCATGACGACCGTTGTCCAAAAGAGCATCGACGGCTTCCTGCAACATCCGCATCTCATTATGAACAATCACATCGGGAGTTTTTAATTGCAGTAAGCTCTTCAGCCTGTTGTTTCTATTTATTACCCGCCGATACAGATCATTCAAATCACTGGTTGCAAATCGACCACCATCCAGTGGCACCAGCGGCCGCAGATCCGGCGGCAATATTGGCAACGCCTCTAAAATCATCCATTCCGGCCGGGAACCGGATTTGGAGAAACCAGTTATGAGTTTTAACCTCTTGGCAAGTCTTTTTTTCAATTGCTTTGAATTTGTGTTGTACATTTCCTCCTGAATGTTGCAGATCGTATCGTCCAGATCCATTCCGGAGAGAATTTCTCTCAAAGCAATGGCGCCCATCTTCGCGACGAACGCATCATCACCATACTCGGCACACAGCTCACCATATTCCTGTTCATTGATTAACTGCTTCCTTTTCAACGGCGTAAGACCCGGATCGATGATCATGTAATTTTCATAATATATGACTTTTTCCAACTCTCGAGCCGTCATATCTAGAAATAGACTGAGCCTGCTGGGTAAACTTTTTAAAAACCATATGTGTGAGACTGGAATTGCAAGTTCTATGTGTCCCATTCTCTCACGTCTTGTTCTTGAAGCCGTTACTTCAACGCCACATCTGTCACAAATCGTGCCCTTGTATTTTATCCTTTTATATTTACCACAGGCACACTCATAGTCGCGAATCGGGCCAAATATTCTTTGACAAAACAATCCACCGGGTTCCGGCTTAAATGTTCTGTAATTTATTGTCTCTGGGTTTCTTACCTCGCCTCGGGACCAGGAACGAATGGCATCCGGCGAAGCAATCGAAATCGCAACACTGTCGAAATTATCACTGGTTTCAAACCCTAGGAACTCTCTTATATCCTGATTACTCATCAAAAAATATTTACAATTTATGATTAAAAACTACTGTCGTTTTCCAGCCTCACGTCCAAACATAGACTCTGTATTTCTTTCATTAACACGTTGAATGATTGAGGGATACAAGCCTGCAACGAATTATCGCCCTTGACAATCGACTCATAGGTTTTTGTCCTACCTTGTACGTCATCGGACTTGACCGTTAAAATTTCCTGTAATGTGTAGGCCGCCCCATAGGCTTCTAGAGCCCAAACTTCCATTTCACCGAACCTTTGCCCTCCATATTGGGCCTTGCCGCCGAGAGGCTGCTGGGTTATCAAACTGTAGGGACCGACCGCTCGGGAATGTATTTTATCGGCAACAAGATGATTTAATTTCATCATATATATATATCCTACAACCACATCCTGTTCAAAAGCTTCACCGGTTAACCCATCAAAAAGCTTCGATTTTCCACTTTCGGGAAGACCAGCTTGCCTCAAAAATTCTCGAATCTTCTCCTCAGGTATACCGTCAAATATGGGTGTGGCCGCCTTCAATCCAAGCTTTTGACAAGCCCAGCCGAGATTGGTTTCCAAAACCTGCCCAACATTCATCCTACTCGGAACACCCAGTGGATTAAGTATTATATCAACCGGCGTACCATCGGGCAAAAACGGCATGTCTTCGCGTCTAACAATGTTAGAGACAACGCCTTTGTTTCCATGACGTCCGGCCATTTTATCGCCCACCTGAATCTTTCTTTTGGTCGCTATATAGACTTTCACGTTCTTGATCACGCCACTGTCATCGATGTCGCCGGCTTCGATGGATTCAATTCTTCTAATTCTTTCTTGCTCAAGATCATCGAATCTATTTTTGTAATTTTCAACTATTTCCATGATCCTGTTTTTTACAGGAGATGCAGCGATTTCGACCGAATCAAAACAGGAGGCCAGTTTGCGAAGAAGAGTTTTGGTTATTTTCCTGTTCGCTGGTATAATTATTTCGCCATTTAACCCATTTGTGACATCAAGAGGAATTTTTTCTCCAAGCAATATGCTGGACAGCGCCTCGGTGAGATCATCTCTGAGTTTATCCGATTGGCCACGAAACTCTTCGTTGACCTTTTTGGTTCGACGCTTCATATCCGCAATCGACGTGTCTTCTTTTTCCCGATCGATATGTCCAGAAACCTTGACGTCCATGACTATACCAAAGCATCCGGGCGGAACCGTAAGCGATGAATCTTTGACATCGGCGGCTTTTTCACCAAAAATCGCACGCAGCAATTTTTCTTCGGGAGCCAGGTCGGTTTCGCTCTTAGGAGTTATCTTGCCAACCAGTATGTCGCCTGGTTTCACTTCCGAACCTATTTTTATAACACCGTCGCGGTCAAGATTTTTCAGCGCATCCTCACTGACATTAGGAATGTCTTTGGTGATTTCTTCAGCCCCTAGTTTGGTATCTCTGGCTACTACCTCGAATTCTTCTATGTGTATGGATGTGAACACATCGTCCTTTATCAGACTGTCACTCAATATGATAGCATCCTGGAAATTGTATCCATGCCAGGGCATGAATGCAACCAAAACATTTCTACCCAGGGCCAATTCACCGTTATCCGTGGCTGCACCGTCGGCTAACACATCTCCGGCCGTAACCTTTTGCCCCTTTTGTACCCTTGGCTTTTGGTTGAAACAGGTGGCGGAATTGGATCTCACAAATTTGCGCAGATTATACACCGCCAGATCCTTATTTTGGGCAACTCGAGGTTCTATTTTTTTCGGCAACTTGCCGTCCTTGGTTATAATTATACAGTTAGCGTCGACGGATGCCACGATCCCGTCAAACCTTGCGGTCACAACATTTTTTGAATCTATGGCGACTCTCCGTTCTATGCCCGTGCCTACCAGCGGAGCCTCTGGAACAATCAATGGAACTCCCTGCCGTTGCATGTTCGATCCCATCAACGCCCGGGCTGGATCATCGTGCTCGATGAAAGGAATTAGGCCGGCGGCAACGGACAGGACCTGTTTTGGCGAAACATCCATTAAATTCACATCCTTGGGCGCCACCTCAAGAAACGTATCTCCTTTTCTCACTTGGACTTTGCCCACAAGATAACCATTTTCGTCAATCTCCGAATTGGCCTGGGCAATAACCTCGTCCTCTTCATCGGTTGCATCCATGTAGACGACTTCATCGGTAACTTTGCCATTTTTTACCACCCGATAGGGCGTTTCAATGAACCCGAACTCATTGACTTTAGCATAGATACTGAGAGAATTGATTAGTCCAATATTCGGACCCTCGGGTGTTTCAATAGGGCATACTCTACCGTAATGGGAGACGTGTACATCCCTAACATCAAGCCCGGCCCTGTCGCGACTTAACCCACCTGGGCCTAAAGCAGATAGCCTACGTTTATGGGCAAGCTCGGCCAGAGGATTGATCTGGTCCATGAATTGGGATAACTGGCTGCGCGCAAAGAAATCCCTGATCACACTCATGAAAATCTTTGGATTGACCAGTTTCTGCGGAACAATCGCATCGACGCTGTTATCAAATAATGCAATCCGTTCTCTAACAAGACGTTCCATTCTCAACAATCCAAGACGGCATTGGTTCATTAGAAGTTCACACACATTGCGAATCCTTCGATTTCCCAAATGATCTATATCGTCGATGGAATGCTCGCCTTTCCTAAGTCTGCATAGCCTTTTTGTTGCGGCCACAATATCCTTCGCATCCAGCAACCTGTCTTCCAAGTTCCTATGCATCTTAAGCTTCTGATTCAGTTTTCGACGACCAACCCGGCCCAGATCATAGCGCTTTCGATCGCCAAACAATCTTAGCATCATCGACTTAGCATTGGGAGTCGTGGCCGGCTCACCCGGCCTGAGTTTTCTATACATTTCTCGCAGAGCCTCATCGGTATTTTTCGTTGTGTCTTTTTTCAAACTGCGCACAATCATGCCGTCATCGACGCTGGCGTTCACCACCGGAATGCTTCCGATGCCAGCATTTTCAAAGGTGTCGAGAATTGTCTTCGAGAGCTGTTCGTGTTCCCTGGCCAATACTATGCCATCCTTTGTGTCGATAATATCTTCTACCAGAACATAATCCGATATGTTATCACAGCTTTTCAATGATTCCAGTGTCCTATCTTCCAGGTTGTAAAATAACCCCAATATTTCCCTGTCGGACCCATAGCCAAATGCACGTAACAATGTGGTTACCAAGAACTTCCTTCTTCGCCTACGGCGATCGAGATAGACATATAACAGGTCGCTTTGGTCAAATTGAACCTCTAGCCAGGTGCCTCGATCGGGAATCACTCTAAATGAATATAAGATTTTGCCACTGGTGTGCTGGGTTCCCTCATAGCATATGCCCGGTGACCTATGTAGTTGACTGACAACGACACGCTCGGCACCGTTTATTATAAAAGAACCACGTTCGCCCATTATTGGTAGCTCTCCAAAATATATCTCCTCTTCCTTTATTTCATCGTTATTTCGTAATCTAAGTGTCACATACAGAGACGCCGAATAGGTAATCCCCTCACGTACACAATAGTCCTCATGGTACCTGGGGTCACATATCCTATAGGAAACGTACTCCAGGTTGCAACGACCATCATAGCTTCCTATTGGAAAAAATTCACGAAAAACGCCCTCCAGACCAATATCTGTACGACTACTGGTCGGCAGGTTTTTCTGTAGAAATTCACAAAACGAACTTATTTGAATCTCTATCAAATTTGGTGGTTCTATTACTTCCGTAAGTTTCCCAAAATCAATACGTTCTGACATATGCTAAACACATCAACACCACGCTACTCACATGGTTTTTATATATAATAAACTGTTTGTAAAGATAAGAATTCACACAAATCACTATTTTGATGATCTAGGAGACTAAAAATTTCTGGAATCACAACAAAATACCGATTTTTGACAACATTATTTTAGCTCCACGGTGGCTCCAGCGGCTTCGAGCTTTTTCTTAAGATCTTCGGCTTCAGCCTTCGACATACCTTCCTTCACTATTTTTGGAGCACCTTCGACCGCATCCTTGGCTTCTTTTAAACCAAGGCCAGTGGCAGCGCGAACCTCTTTTATGACGCCGATTTTATTTGCGCCAGAGGAAAGCAGATTGACGCTGAACTCAGTCTGTTCTTCCACTGTTTCGACGGCGGCGGCCGTGGGAGCGGCAGCCACAGCGGCCACGGGTGCAGCAGCACTTACGCCCCATTTGGCTTCCAGATCTTTAACCAACCCAGCTATATCTAAAACAGACTGGGCACTTAACCATTCTACAACTTGTTCTTTTGTAATATTTGACATTTTTATCCTCCTAAAGCATCCTTAGCGGCCGAAACCATTTAAGAGAAAATCTCCTAAGGACACCCTACATTAAAATTTATGCTCCCTGCTTAACCCTCGCTTGTAACACATTTACAACACCTTGTGGAACCGCATTCAGAATTCTAACAAGCCCACGGGCTGGCTCACAGAAAATGGAAAGCAATTTGCTACGTAAATCTTCCAGGCTTGGCAATTCGGCCAAAGTATTCAAATCATTTAGCAACAATTTTTTAGATTTTAGTATGCCGCCTTTGAATCTCATTCTATTTTCATTATCTTTCGAAAACCTAGTCAAAACTTTTGCCACGCCGGACGGATTGTTTCCTCCAATTATTATAGCTGTATGGCCGGAAAACCAAGATTCATCCATGGAATCAACCCGATCTTTCAAAACCAACTGTAAAATTCGGTTTTTTACCACATGACACTCGGCGGCTTCAGCTCGTAAGTTGTTGCGTAACCGAGAGATAGATGCAACGGAAACACCAGTGAAATCCGATAAATAAACATAATCCGATTTTTGAAGATAATTCGAAATTTCGTCGACAAAAAAAACTTTTTCACTTCTCATTATTTACCCTCCTAGGCAACTTCATTATTATATTCAGCCTGAGCAACCTTTATACCTGGCGTCATGGTTGCGCTGATTGCCATTCCTTTTATAAAAGTGCCGCGAAACCCGGCTGGTTTTGCTTCGTTTACCGATGCGATTGCAGCCTTCAGATTTGCGACAATTTTACTTTGCTCAAATGACCTTTTACCTACAATAACACCAACGTTGGCGGTTTTGTCCATCTTAAATTCCACCCGGCCGGCCTTCACTTCGGCTATGGCGGAACCTATGTCATCCGACACGGTGCCAGATTTTGGATTTGGCATCAAACCTCTTGGGCCTAAAACCCTTGCGACATTCCTAACCTGCTTCATGGCCGAAGTAGTTGCCACTGCCACATCAAATTCTAGCCAACCAGAATTTACCTTTTCGATCATATCATCTAGCCCAGCAAAATCAGCACCGGCTTGGAGCGCGATTTCCGGCGATTCGGTGAATGCAAGAACTTTCACGTTTTTTCCACTACCATTGGGTAATTTAACCGTTCCGCGCACCATTTGATCGCTTTGTTTTGGGTCAACACCAAAATGAACCGAAAGTTCGACCGTTTCATCAAATTTAGCCCGAGGCATTTTGTCAAGCAGTGCTACAGCTTCCTCCACTCTAAAAAATTGACTTAAATCAGCAACTTCCTGCCCTTTTCTGTGACGTTTGCTTCGTTTTTTCATAAACATAAAAATTACCACTTTAACAATACCAAATGCTAGGGAGCCACTTCTATTCCCATGCTTCTAGCCGTGCCTTCTATCATTAATCCAGCCGCCTTCAAGTCAATAGCATTAAGATCTTTCTTTTTTATTTCGGCGATTTCATTTATTTGAGCCCGGGTGACTTTACCGATTTTATTGCGATTCGGCACACCGGAACCCTTGGGTATACCAGCTGCTTTCAGCAACAACACCGAGGCCGGCGGCGATTTCAATTCAAATGTAAACGACTTATCGGCATACACGGATATAACCGCCGGAATTATCATTCCTGCCTGATCTTTCGTCTTGGCGTTGAATTCCTTACAAAACCCCATGATGTTCACACCAGCTGCGCCAAGAGCCGGACCCACCGGCGGTGCAGGAGTCGCTGCTCCAGCAGGTAATTGTAACTTTATTTGTTTTACTACCTTTTTTGCCATAAAAACTTACCTATTGTTTATTGATAATATTGGCCTGCCAAAACTCCAGTTCCACCGGTGTATCGCGGCCAAATAGCGAAACCGATACCTTCATTTTTCCCGTATCAAGATCTATATCTATCACATCACCAACGGATTCCGCAAAGGGACCCTCGGTTATCTTCACCCGATTTCCAATGTCGAAAGAGACCTTTTGCACCGGAGCCTCGTTGGCTTTTTTAGCCTGTTCCAGAATTCGGTCAACCTCAGGTTGTTTCAGAGGAACCGGTTTATCTCCACCGACAAAATTCACAACTCCCTGGGTATTTCTGACGAACTGCCAAGGTTCCTGCAATAAATTGCCATCATCATCGAATAATTTCATCTTAATGAACGCATAGCCCGGATAAAATTTCTTAACCCGATGATATTTTTTCCCATTCTTTATCTCAACCACATTTTCCGAAGGCACCAAAACTTCAGCTATGAATTCGGTTAAGCCATTTATCAACATAAACTTATCTATATATGACTTAACCTTGCCTTCCTGATTGGTTAAAATCTGCAAGGCATACCACCGGAAATCATCAATCGTAGTTGTGGCCATCTTTTATCCAATGCATCCTCTTACCCAAGAACTTACCGTATTAATAGCTCCACCTAGCGCAAAATCTACCAATGACACATATATCCCCAGCACTACCATTCCAATTAACACAACGATAGTCGATTTACGTAGCTCCCGGGCCGTTGGCCAGGAAGCCTTTTTTAACTCATCTACGGTTTCAACGCAAAATATACTGATTCGCCTAAACGGATTCATATTCAAATTTAAATGGCAGGAGAAGAGGGACTTGAACCCACAACCTACGATTTTGGAGACCGTTGCTCTGCCAATTGAGCTATTCTCCTATTCCCGAAGATTGGACATTAAAAGACCATTTATCAAAATTAGTCAATATAATTTTATAATTTTTACTCAATAATCTCTGTAATTCTGCCGGCACCTATGGTACGTCCACCTTCTCTCATGGCAAATTTTTGGCCTTTTTCCATTGCTATGGGCTTTTGTAAATCCAGCTTAACGTTCAAATTGTCGCCTGGCATTACCATTTCTGCGTTTTCAGGAAGGGTTACAACGCCGGTGACATCCGCTGTTCCAAAGAAAAATTGCGGTCTATAACCATTAATAAATGGCGTATGCCGACCACCTTCGTCCTTTGTTAACACATATATTTCAGCCCTCGCCACGGTATGAGGAGTGATGCTTTTCGGCTTAGCTATAACCTGGCCTCTTTCAACGTCTTCTTTATTAAGTCCACGGAGCAAAAGTCCCACATTGTCGCCGGCGCGGCCTTCTGGCAGCAACTTACGGAACATTTCGATGCCGGTGCAAATGGTTTTTTTGGTTTCGCCTAGGCCAACGATCTCTACCTCTTCATTGAGCCTAATCGTTCCACGTTCGATCCGTCCGGTGGCCACAGTGCCACGACCTGTAATGGAAAATACATCTTCGACGGCCATCAAAAACGGTTTTTCCACATCACGGATTGGTACTTTGATATAACTGTCCAGGGTATCCAATAACTTCATAATGGAATTTACTCCCTCCCTGGAATTCATTCCTTCCTTGGAATTTACTCCGGACTTTTCGTCTGTCAGCGCACTCAATGCCGATCCACGTATCACTGGTATATTATCGCCATCGTATTCGTATTTGCTTAGCAGCTCACGGATTTCCATTTCCACCAGATCAATGAGTTCCGGTTCATTTTTTAGAAGATCTACTTTATTTAAGAAAACGACTATATTTGGGACACCAACCTGTCGAGCCAACAGTATGTGTTCCCGGGTCTGGGGCATCGGGCCGTCATGGGCGCTCACAACTAAAATTGCGCCATCCATTTGAGCGGCACCGGTTATCATATTTTTTATAAAATCGGCATGGCCAGGGCAGTCAACATGTGCATAATGTCGGGTTTCGGTTGAATATTCAACGTGGGACACGGCTATTGTAACTGTTTTTGTCGCATCCCGGACCGTCCCACCTTTGGTCACATCTGCATAGGACTTAAATTCAGCCAACCCTTTGTCGGCCTGAACCTTTAATAATGCAGTTGTGAGAGTAGATTTCCCATGGTCGACATGTCCAATTGTACCCACATTTATATGTGGCTTATTTGCTATAAATTCACTCTTCGCCGATTTTACTTTTACAATCTCATCATTTGCTATATTTCTACTCATATCTTTGCTGTACTCCTATTCATATATTAAAACATTAAACATCATAACTACATTAATTAAAATTTAACAACAATTTTTTATTTTATCATATCAAAAGTCCTATGTGTTCGCCAACTGGAGCCCCCGAGCGGATTTGAACCGCCGACCTCATCCTTACCAAGGATGCGCTCTGCCGACTGAGCTACAAGGGCGAACATAACCATGGACGCAAATTTGTAAACATGGTGCCCTAAGGTCAATGCTAATTTTATTATTTTAATTATTTTATAAAAGCAAACCTGTGAACCTTTGTCCATCGGAAAATTATCGTTACCTGGTTATGTATTTATTGTTAGTATTGTTAATTATTGATTTCTATAGATTTTTGAGTCAAAAAATAATATTTTTCTTTTACTGAGTTTTTTGTCCTGGCGAATCATATCTACGAAACTTTGCCTCGCTCATCAGTGGTGATCCCAGGATCTATATTGTATGGCTTCTAACAGATGTTCTTCTTGGATTTTGTCCGATGAGGCCAGGTCGGCTATGGTTCTTGCCACTTTTATGATCTTGGAATGGGCTCTGGCGGAGATTGAAAATTGGGCCATGGCTGCCTCAATCAGTTTGCTACAAGCCGCATCCAGCACACAATATTTTTTCATATCACTTCTGCTGGCCCGGGCATTGATGGTTTTGCTTTGATATCTTTCCTGCTGTATGGACCTGGCCGTTTGAATGCGTTTCTTTATATCTGCCGATGATTCGCCGGGAGTGTTGTTTGCTAATTCGTTTGCCCGGACGGCCTTAACGTTTATGTAAATGTCGATCCTGTCAAGCAAGGGACCGCTTATTCTGGATCTGTATTTTTGTATTTTATCGATGGAACAATGGCACGAGATCCTTCGGTCGCCGAGGTAACCGCAGGGACAGGGATTCATCGCCGCAACCAGCATAAATTCGCAGGGAAACGTTATCTTGCCGGCACTTCGCGATATGGAAACAGTGCCATCTTCAAGTGGTTGGCGCAGAACTTCCAATGTCGATCTTTTGAACTCAGGCAGCTCGTCGAGAAACAGTACGCCGTTGTGGGCCAGCGATATTTCACCGGGAGTCGGAATTTTACCACCACCGATCAGGCCTATATCGCTTAGGGTGTGATGTGGCGATCTGAACGGCCGGCAAAATGACCTTTGGGTTGGCAGTGAATTTGCATCGGCCAGGGATTCTATGCGAAGATTTTCTAAAAATTCCGAGATGGTTGGCTCCGGCATTATGCTCGGAATCCTCTTGGCTATCATAGATTTACCAGATCCTGGTGCGCCTATCATCAGCAGATTATGGCCACCAGCAACAGCCACTTCCACGGCACGACGTAACATAAATTGACCTTTTACATCGGAAAAATCCACCTGGTAGGAACGCCTGTTTATGTCAAATATCTCGTTGATATTGCTATGCCTAGGTTCTAGGTTTATTCTGCCGGTTAGGAATTGTACAGCCTGGTCCAGGGATTCGACACCTATAACTTCTAGACCATCGAGCAGCGCGGCTTCTTCGGCCGATGGCCTGGGTAGTATTAGGGATTTGTTCAGCTTTTTGGCCAAAATTCCCAACGATATGGCGCCTCGGACCGGTAACGCTTTGCCGGATAAACTGAGCTCGCCGGCTATTAAAAATCTGTCCAATCCATGAAAAATTGCCTGGTTCGTGCTTGCTATGATCCCCAGGGCAATCGGCAGGTCGTAGAGTGGCCCTTCTTTCTTTATATTTCCTGGTGATAAATTAGCTGTGGTCCGTGTTTTTGGTGGAAAAAAACCAGAATTTGCCAGGGCTGAATATACTCGACCCTGGGATTCTTTGACCGCCGTATCAGGCAATCCAACCAGTATAAATCTTGGCTCACCGGCTTCGCCAGAATTTATCTCGATGTTAATTGGAAGCGCTTCTATGCCAAGAATCGCTCCGGATTGTACTATTGCCAACATCGCCAATCAGGCAACTAGGATATGAATTTTTAGTCAAGCAGAAATTTTTCCGTTGGCCAGGAGCAATGCACATTATCGTAGAGTTTTGTCACAAATTTGTCACCCAGATGTATGTCGCTATTGTACTTAAATAAATGCGAAAATTCTGGAAAAAATGTGTCCCCGTGGAAATCTCCATGGACATGGGAGAGGATCAGCTGGGAGCATCGCGGGAGAAGCATCCGGTATATTTCGGCGCCGCCGCAGACCCAGAGTAACTTACCATCGGCGGGTGGCCTGAGTTCTTCGGGTCCCCGTACAATGGTTATGCCATCCTGGGGTTGCATGGAGCGGCTCATGATCAGGTTGATTCGGTTTGGCAACGGCTTACCTATGGATTCATAGGTTTTTCGACCCATCACCAGACTATGGCCCGTGGTGATCTTCTTAAAAACACCAAATTCCTCTTTGATTTTCCAGGGTATGCCACCGTTGGCTCCGATTACCCTGTTGGAGTCGATGGCGGCTATCGCTTTAAGCCAGATGGAGATGGATACAGTTTTGTCTGTCGTCATCCTGCATACTGCTAGGATATTGCGACCAATTGGCAATTTAATTTATTTGCGCATTTGCGCAGATGCAAAAGAATTTTAACTCTTTACATTGCAAATTGTCAATGCAATATGGACGTCTGTGGTTAGAGGAAGGCCATATAATTCTGTTGACTTTCGCTCTGCTGCTAGCAATTCTATTAAATTAGGTTGATTGAAAGTATGCCACGTGCAAAGTATAACTGGAGTGATTTTTCCAACCATGTATTGGTGGAAACAGCTAGATCTCTGAAGCTGTTGATAGTTTTGGCTTCAATTTTTACCTACCTTCGGCTAGGGTTATTTTTTTCACACATATATTTATGGAATAACAGAACATTTTCAGGTTTATGGATATTGTTTAGGCATGGTTTTCTGTTTGACCTGAAAGTTGTCAGTGTCGCGACTTTGCCGGTTTTTATCATCCCACCGTTGGTATTTCTTTGGTACGGAAGTGATTGTGGAAAATTTTGGCCGGCTCGCCGCCGAGCCTATGGCTATCTATTGATAGTGATTGCTGTGTCGCTGAGCCTGGTGGATTTTGCCTATTTTAAGGAATACAAAGACCAATTCAATTGGTGGGTATTAAATTTTTTGTTTGATGATAAGGTCGCCATTCTCAAGACCATATGGATCGATTATCCAATCATTAGAATGCTATTGGCTGCGATACTTATCTCGAAAATTTTTTGCCATTTTTATAATAAATGGGACAGGATGGAATGCGTTTGGGTCAAAAAACTTTCAAGGGCAAATGCTTGGTGCAATTGGGTTGCCATTGGAGTGTTTCTTCTAGGATTTTTATTTGCGCTGAGAGGGACCTTTGGGCGTCGGCCACTGCAGATGCTGGATGTGGCGATAACCGGCGATCCTTTTTTGAATAAACTTGTGATCAATCCGGCCTATGCTCTCTATTATTTGCTATTCCGAAATTATGATCGGAGGTCTTTTGAGGAGCGAATAAAGGATAATTTGTCCGAGGTTCGTCTGAGGGAATCGATCAGGTTTTTGTTTGGCGATGAGGTTGACACCGATGACATAGATGCTATACTTGAGCGGCAAGCTTCTGGCTTTCAATTAAATCCAAAACCAAAGCATCTGTTTGTTCTGGTGGCCGAGAGCATGGATAGCTGGCCATTTTTGGACAAATACAGGTATCTGGATTTGGTAAATGATCTCCGGGATGTGGCCGAAAAAGGGCTTTTTGTCTGGTCGTTTTTGCCAGCGGCGGACATGACTATCAATGCCATATCGTCCCAGATATGCAATTTTCCCTATGCCCGGTTGTACTTCAACCATATGCCTGAGTGCCAGAAGGAGTTTCCCTATTCGGTTGGCTCGATTTTTTCCAGATTGGGCTACGAGACCAGTTTTTTTTACGGTGGATACATGAGTTGGCAAAATATCAATAACTTTGTGCCCATCAATGGGTTCAAGAATGTATATGGCGGCGATGTCATGGGTGAGTTGACCGGTAAAGAGTGGGGTGTGGACGATGACGGATTATTTGATTTTGTCCTGGAAAAGATTCCCAGTGATGTTCCCACGTTCAGCCTGATTTTGAACACCTCTAACCATCCACCCTATGAAATTGATGTTGATAGCAAAGGAGTTCCGGTGAAAGCAATTAGTGCCGTGACGTCGGATAGTAGTAAGATAAAACAGCTGCGGCACATATGGTATGCGAACAACTGTATTGCTAATTTTGTGAAAAAGGCCGATGAAAAATTTGAGAACTGTTTATTCTTGATAACCGGTGATCACTTCTCGCGCAGGCACTTATATAATGAACATTCGTTTTATGAATCCAGCTGCGTGCCTCTAATTATATATGGGAAAAATTATTTAGATCAGTTAGCTGTTGATTTTGTGCCGGTTGGATCTCATGTGGACATCCCGCCGACGATGGTCGAACTATGTGCTGACAGTGGATTTACCTACCATAGCTTTGGCAAAAATATCCTGGATAGGAATTCGATAAAAGAAGGTTATGGTTATGCTGCCGTGGTATTTAGCGATGGTATATGCGATTTAGCTACCAGGACACTACATGGGATTCCTTACCGGCCGCTGGGTAGCCATAGCGATGAAGAGATTAGAGATGCTATAAAGAGGCAAAATGCCTGGATGGAGCTTTCCCAGTGGCGGGTTTTGTTCGGTAGTAGACTAGCTGATCCATCTACGAAAAATTAGAGCTGTTTTTTAAGTTACAACGCAACAAAATGTTGTATTACGCAGCAGGGTTATTATATCCTGCCCTAGGATGTGATGGGGCAGGATGAGAAAAATTCGGGCACTGTAAGGGCAGATATTTTTAGGTTTATCTTAAAATGCCGTGGCGTGTTGGCGCGAAGGAAGGGCATTTTTTTAATTATTTTTCTTACGGTTTTAATAGGCGGAGTAATCGTAATGTCTTTCCAGAAAAAGACTTACGAAGCTATGGCCATAGTTCAGATTTTGCATGAATCACCCAATGCTTTAGGTTACAAAGAGCTGACAAAAAACGAAGTTAAGGATTTTGAAGATGTGAATACTCAGCTTAACATGTTTAGTGCCAAGAGCTTGCTTCTATCGATTCTGGGATCGCTGGACTGTCAGGATAGAAAAGATCTGCTTTCCCCATATTTCAAAAACTGGACCTGGATTGATGAGGCCGATGTCGGTGAGTTTATATTGGAACGTAGGAAGGTTAACCTGTTGCGTAAGAGCTACATTGTTAACATTTCATTCAGCCATTGTTCCTCGACGGTGGCGGCAATGATGGCGAACAAGTTCGCAGATTTTTTCTGTGATTTTTCGATCAAAACCGAGCGAGACGTGATTCTAAAATCCATAACCGATCTCACCGATAAAATCAGTGCCCAGCGAAAAGTCATTGAAGATCAAGAACGTAGGCTGTCTAAATATCGCGAAACCTGTGGTGCGATTTCGTTGGATTCGAAGGATGATGTGGCGCATCAGCAACTGGCTGTGATAAATAATGCTTTGGTAAACAAGAGGTTAGAATATGACCTGTTTAAGAATTCTTGCCTGCTGATTGAGGAGTACAGGAAAAAGGGGAAGCAGTTGATGACGCTGCCTTTTGTCTGTTCGAATAGCTATGTCGAAAATGTCCTTTCGAACCTGTCAAAGCAGCGGGCCGAAGTCTCGTCATTGGCTGAAAAATACGGAGATAACCACCCAATTATAGTTTGCGAAAATAGCAAGCTAAAGCAATTGCAATCGGAACTCGATTCGGCCATGGCCTTTGTGATCGACGGTATTGGCTCTAAAAAGACAAAGGCCAAGAGAGAGTATCAGCTTCTCTCTGAAAAACTTAAGCAAAAAGAGTCGGAGATAATCGAATTGAGTAGAGTCGCGGTGGAATATAATTCTTTACTGCGAGATCTGACGGTGGCCCTCAACCTATACAATACAATTAATAGCCGGTTGCATGAGCAGATTGCGCAACTTAACCTCTTGATGCCTAACGTCATAGTTATTGATCGAGCCCTACCTCCTGACCGACCTGTTTGGCCAAATTTTAAGCTGGAAATTTCTGTTTTTCTGTTACTTGGCCTGATGTTTGGCCTTTTGTACATTGTTGTGGCAGAAATTTTTGACGATAGGATTAGAACCAGGGAAGATATACACAAGTTGTTCGGCGGCAATATGCTTGGATTCATAAGAATGGCCAATCAGCGGGAGATCGAGGCCGCCATGGCCGCCCTGGCAATTAGGATTGACAGTGAGCTAAAAAATCATGGCCTGGATGCTGTCAATGTGGTCGGCCAGCCTGGTGGACTGTCATGGCTGACAAGTAGTTTTATGTCATTGGGAGGCAACGTTCTAGTTGTCACTGATAGGCCGATAACGATTCTTGGCAAGCGCCTGGTTTATAAAGAAATAGATGGGGTTGTCGGCCATATCGGGGCCATCGACGAGAGGTCCGACGTGCTCATTCTAAGTAAAAGTGGTTCGAGTTTTAATGAGCGGGCTTTTGAATACCTGCAAGAGGTTAGGAGAGAGTATGATAGGGTAATAATAAGTTTCAGCGAACGAGACGCCTATAAGGCACCTAACCCCCTCGATGATAGTCTGATACTATTTTTTATCAAAATCAATTCGACCAGAACCATGAAACTGATCAACTATATGGGAAATACCTACGTTTCGCCGGAGAAGATGTATTGTATAGTCTTTTCATGAAAAGAGTTACGTGCTTATTTGAAAATACTCCAGGACCTTTGTGATTGCGCTATCGGTGCCGGCCAGAACCAGGATGTCGTTCTCTTCAAGAACCATATTCCGCGAAGGTGTCACTATTTTTTCGCTACGACGTTGAATGCCAACGATATTCACGCCAAATTTTCCACGAATACCTGTGTCACCGATGCTTTGGCCGATCATGTTACTAGTGATACCGATGCAAACCGTTTCTATGGCAAATTTCTGTTTTACAACATGTTCTTCCATATCATCTTGTGTCTTTTCTAACAGCTCAATGGCGTCGTTGATTTGGTGTTTTTCGCCCAGCAGCAGCACATTGTCGTCAGGAAACATCGTGCTGTATGGGTTTGGCGAGTAACATGTATAGCCGCCGCGTGTTACGGCCACAATGGTCGCGCCGGTTTGTTCTCTAAGTTTGGAATCGATGATCCTAACGCCGACAAGCTGACTGTTTTTCTTGATCTTATAGTTCCTGATCTGCACGTCCCAGGGATATTTTTCCTTAATTTTCTGTAAAGTACTCTCCCGCAACTCGTCATCCTTGTTCTGTACCTCGGTATTAAATGTGTCCATGAACATGACTTCGAATCTATTATTGGCTGACATCAGTTTGCGCCAGAAGAAGATACATAGCGCGCCGGACAATAGTACAAAAACGATTAGCGAAGTCCCGGTGGGAAGGTAATTGGAAGCAACGGACAAAAATATGCCACTGAACAGGAGTAGTGAGATCGCTAACACGATCGATTGGATGAAGTTAACAGTCCGGCTGCCCTTGGCTAGATTGGTTTCCAACGACGCCAGGGCCTCGTCGGTGATGGACGCTATGATCAAATTAATGTTCTTGACAGCACCAATGAAAACCGGCATGGTCACGAAGGCGGCTGCTATCCATATGGCGACTACAACCTGTTGTTTATACTGCTCTAAGAATCCAAGCTTATAATTTCCAATGAGATAGGATGCGTAGTAGGCCAAAAACATCAAGCCTGTGAGAAGAAAAAAGTACCATATTATTTGTAAAATCGGTCGGCGTAGGATTTTTATGAGCGCATTTTTTTCGATCTCTAAGCTTATGACATGCAATAGGTTATGGTAAAAAACACCGATATGTTTCAAAAATTCTGGGGTTCTTTTAGCAATAGACGCATAGAGTGTTTTGTGGTGTTTTATCATAATAGTTGAACCGATAATCGTAAGTAACGATACGCCAACGGCCATGGATACCAGCGCCGGATCCGTCATTCTGGTTTTTTGGCCCATCGCTGCAATGATGAAGCTAAACTCTCCGATCTGAGATATGTAGGTGGCGGATTGGAAGGCTACATCCGGCTTTTCACCAGACGCAAACAGTCCAAACCAACAGGCGATCGACTTGGCGAACAAAACTATAAACGAAATTACCAGGATCTGCGGCAAATGCGAGACTATGGCTCCCGGATCGATCATCATCCCTATGGTGGCAAAAAATATCGAGCTAAAAATATCGCGAAATGGTTCGATTATGTGCTCGATTTTCTTTGAAATGGACGATTGGGACAGTATCGATCCGGCTAAAAAGGCGCCCAGTTCCACGGAAAAGTGGAATTTGTTCGCCAGTTCACCAAGGCCCAGGGCAAAACCTATTATTACCAATACAAAAAGTTCCGGTGCCGTAACCCGGCGCATAACTTTTATGAGCTTCGAAGCGAAAATCTTACCGACCACGAAAACCATCACCACGAAAACCCCGACCAAAAAAGTTACCCGGCCCACAGCCTCCCATTCGAGGTAGCCGGTTATGCCTATACCAGACAATATTACCAGTAAAAGTATCGCAACGATATCTTCCAATATGAGAATTCCCAGGGTGAGCTGAGCAAAATTTTTACTCATCGCGTTCTGCTCCTTGAGCATAGGGATCGTCACCATGGTTGAGGTGATAGCCAGCAGAGCGCCGAGAAATATGCCATTTAGTCCTGACCAACCGAACAGCGGAGCTATCAGTATCCCGATGAGTACCATGCAGATAGTCTGCGATAACACGGCCAAAAGTGCTGCACCAACGGCTCGTTTTAGCTTTTCCAGATCGAATTCAATACCAACGTAGAACATCAAAAATATTACTCCAAGTTCGCTAAGTTGGCGTATAGTATATTCATCCGTAACAAACGGTGTGGGCAAAAAATGAGGCCCGATGATAAATCCACTTACTATGTATCCAAGTAGTAACGGTAGCCGTAGGAAATGAAATAACATGCCCAGGGTCCCGGCCGAAGCAACGACAATTGCCAAATCCTTTATCAATGAACCTTCTTCCATATATGCTTGCGGTTTCGGTAATTGGATAAATTTTTTATCTGGAATCAAGTAAAACACGCGGTATAATGGTCCAGGCTATTAATAAAAGACTTTGTCTAAAAATAACCCGGTGGGCGGTGCAGTTACTATTTTTTCCTTCCGTCGTCTGGTTCTAAAGCATTCCAGCACATAATCTTTGGCCAGTGCACCAGTCCCGACTTCCACCATTGTTCCGACCAGAGTCCTGACCATTTTGTATAAATATCCATTGGCTTCGGTAAAAAATGTTAGGTAATTATCTGTGCGCCTGAATGATAGCGAATATATTGTTCTCACGGTACATTCGGCTGTGCCGTCTCCTCTTTTGGCACTGAAAGCCGCAAAATCATGGGTGCCAATCAATTCCTGCCCTAGCTCATTCATTTTTTGGATATCAGGTTTTCTGTTTTTTAATTCCCATAAGAATTTATACTCGAACGGGTTAGCTAATCCTTCCCGTAGATGATATAGATATCTTTTTTTTGTGACGGAGAATTGGGCATGGAAATCATTATTGGTTTCCTGGACGGATTTTATTTGAATGCTCCTGGGGATTCCAGAGCCCATGGCCTGCAGTAACTTTTTTGGACAATGATTCCAATCCGCATCGAAATGAAAGACTTGGTTATTTGCATGGACGCCGGCATCGGTCCTGCCGCTGCCAAACACCCTGACAGGTTTTTTGAAAATATCGAAAAGCCTACGCTCTATGCTATCCTGGATGGTGTTCTGATTTGGTTGGCTTTGCCATCCATCAAAACCTGTTCCATCATAAGCACATAGGCAACACCACCTGGTCATTTGGCCGGTCCCCAGCGGTGTGTGAACGGATACATTATGAAGGTTGCCCGGCCGACGATTTCTTTGTTCGGTACAAAGCCCCAGAATCGGCTATCCAGGCTGTTTGGAGAGTTGTCTCCCAGGACAAAATAATTTTTCTGTGGAATCATAACTTCCCGGGCATTGGCCAGATTTCCTTTCGGGACATAGCCCGGGTAGCCGTTTAGCTTTAACTGATTGTTTTTGAAGGCACTAGACCCTGATATCGCCATCCCGTTTCGCAGAAGAGTTGTGCCATCGATGCTCAGCGTATCACCCGGCGTGCCCACCAGGCGCTTGATGTAATATTTGCTGCCAAGATCTTTTATTTTTTCGGTCTTAAAAATCACCGGATCGCCGGCTTTTGGGAGTCGAAAGTTGTATATGAACTTGTTGACTATCAACATATCACCGGTCAATATGTCGAAGGACAACACATCTTCGCCGGCTCGCTTTGTACTGCCTGTGCTTAGATACACATGCCCATTGATCGTGGTGATGGCACTTTTGCCAACGCTGGATGTGATATCATCAATCGTAGCGCCTTTTCCAAAAAACACTTCTAGCACAACGTCGTCGAGGGAAAAATCCTGGGGAACTGTCAGAGAGGTCGGACTGTCGCCTACGATGAAAGTGTATTGGCGCACTTTTGTCGGCAGAAGGCCGAACCATTTTCGTGTGTCAACTATATCGTAATTGACTAGCCCGTTGTATTCGTTGCGAGCTTTGTTTTTTGACCTCTCCATCAACGGAATATATATGGTCCCGGAGGATTTGGCTTTCATCGAGTACCTAACTGCCCCCAGGGTAATAAACCTCTTGAGTCGCTCAATTTTGCTTAACTTTTTATCTGCCAATTCGAAGGTCATGCCGGCATAGGTCGGGAACATGGAATTCGTTGGAATTTTAAATGGTTGGAAAAAAAATGTTCGGATTCCAAGAGCTAGGATAGCTGCGAACATCATCACCTCGGCATTTTCTGCCAGAAAGCCTTGGGGAAATATGTCTCCACCGATTAGCTGCAATTTTTCATGGTATTTTAAATAGATATCATCGAGTTCATCGTTACTTTTCTTTCTTTTTAATAGCATGGCTTCTTTGATAGAAGTAGGGTTCGACCTGGGTTTTGGATTGGTGATATCATGTTCTGTGTCATCTTCTTGTTTTTTTTTGGATGTATTTTTGACAAGTGATGGCAATCCAGACTTATATTCTATCTGAATATTATCAAGCTCTTTGTCGCTCTTTTTCCTGATGCGAGACAGGTTGGTTATTATGGTTCTCAGTATCTCCAGTTGGTCATTTGCTAGCAAATCCCGACGGTAATTGTATATCTTTTTAGCCACCACATGCAGGGATTTCATCGAAGAAATCAGGTTTTGTCTGGGATCTTTTTTGAAAAATGACATTATAACACCCAATTATAGTTAAAATTTGACAGCATTTCGCAGCCGGTTTCTCTGACCACTACCACATCTTCCAGCCTGACGCCACCTATATCTTTATAATACAGTCCCGGTTCTAGGGTTATGACCATGCCATTTTGCAGGACGGTCTTTGTATTTCCGACACCAGGGAATTCGTGAATGTCCAGGCCAAGACCGTGGCCGGTGCCATGGAAAAATCCCTCTGCTGTGGCGGTATCCGTGCTGAATCCAAGCTCGGAGAATAGGGTCAGGTTGTTGGCATGTATATCGCTACCTAGCACACCGGCCTTTACCATTTCGACGCTGCTGGCCTGAGATTTTTTAACAGCATTGTATAGGTTGACCTGGGAATCGGACGGTGTTCCTTTGATAAATGTCCTGGTCATATCGCCATGGTAACCGGTGGCCCTGACCCTTGGAAATATGTCAACAACTATGAATTCGTTGGCCAGCAAAGGACCCTTACCCACATTGTGTGGCTGGGCCGAATGCCTGCCACAGGAGACTATGGTGTTTTGAGCCACAGCTCCGTTTTTTGCACAGCCTATTTCGATTTCTCTTCTTACATAGTCCGATGTCAACCTGTGGCCGCTGGATGTCAGTGTACCATCGCTGGCTATGGTTGAGTCGGCGATGATCGATTGGGCCAATGCCAACCCTTCGGCCGTTATTTCACAGGCTTCTTTTATGTAATCGATTTCTGCGGAAGATTTTATAGTACGTTCTTCGATGAAACACTCCCGGGTACAGATGGACAGATTAACACCCTCGGCCTCGAGTTTTTTCCAAAGGCCGACCGGAAAATTATAGGGCACAGACCAACTGGACACATCGTACCTGACACCGATGGTTTTTATCACTTTTGCCGGGTCACAATTTTTGCCTAACCCTAAAATATCATCGATATTTATTATTTCATCGAAGGATGAATTTTGCCTCATATTTTCCAGTTCCAGTGGATTAACCACCGCGGTTCTTTTACCCTCGATTTCGAATGCAATGAAAGGGTCAGGAACACCTATCTTGCTCCAATACAACATATTAGAACTATTTTGAGAATCGGCAAATTGTAACTTCGCGCCTGGGCTCATATTTTTTAAACGCTTCTCTGTTCCATTGTTTCGCTGTTCCGCTATATTTCCATTTCACGGCGAAGGTCTTTTGCTCGGGTTTTCCAATTTTTACTAAAATTTCCTGACGCTACCTGTTCTATTACCGCGTTGGCGTTTTTCCTATCGTTATGGCTACAAAACAGTCTTGCTAACAGCATAAGAGCTTCTGCTTTAGCGCCCTGTGGCATAGAAGATTCCTGAGATAGTTTCAGTAAACTTTGCTTCGCCAGGTCGGTTTTGCCAGCCCTTAGCAACGCCATGGAATATCCGATCTCAGCTCTTCCACCTGGTATTGACTTTCCTAGACTAACCCGGGCATCATTGTACATTCCGGCAGCGGTTTCAAAGTCTCCGGCTCTATAGGCCCGGTCGGCAAGTTCCATAAACACAATTCCACCAAGTTGTTTTGATTTGTATTTTTTCGCAAATGCCAGTTTTTGCTCATCGGTTTCCAGTTTCGTGAATGCATTTTGCATGGCCTCGATCTCGCTGTTATATATAACAACAGAAAATCCTAGGGTGGCCAAAACCACACAACATGCTGTGGTCCAAATGATAATTTGTTTTTTGTATTTGTTCAAAAACATCCAGGCTCGGTCGCTCAAATCCGCCGAACGAAGTACTTCATCTATCAGTTCATTGCCTTTTGGTTTTTCCATTTTTCCGTTTTTCTATGATTGGTGCTCAAGAGGGGAGTCGAACCCCTATGCCTTGCGGCACTGCCGCCTGAAGACAGCGTGTCTGCCAATTCCACCACCTGAGCGAATGGCCAGTAGGCTTAGAATAGCGCAGTTCTTGTCAAGAAAAGTTGAATTGTTTTACGTAATTTTATGAATACATTCTTGTTTTATAATATATAGCAAGAAGTCGCTTGACTTGAAAAATTTTTATCCTAGCTATTCGTTTCATTCGAATATTTTAATTTTAATTACAAAATAAAAAAATATGGCTGATGAGACTGTAGAGCAACGGGTTAAAAATATTATTATTAATCAGCTTGGTGTTAGCGAGGATAAAGTCGTCCCCCAGGCATCATTTCTTGACGATCTTGGAGCAGATTCTCTAGATACAGTGGAGCTGATAATGGCTTTTGAAGACGAGTTTAAGACAGAATTGCAGGGCGAAATTCCAGAATCTGACGCTGAAGGGTTACAAACTGTTAAGGATGTTGTGAATTATATAGAAAGTAGATTAAACACAGAGTAGGTTTCAGGTGTTGGAACGTTGTTCGAAGTCTGTTGATGACGTGCGAGTGGTTGTGACAGGCTTAGGTGTAATTACATCGCTTGGGGTAAACGTCGATTCGTTCTGGGATTCGTTGCTGAAGGGGCGTAGTGGCATAAAAGCAATAGAATCCTTCGATACGTCGCCGTTCACCTGTCGAATCGGCGGAGAGATTGTCGACTTCAATCCGGATGAATACCTGGACCATAAGGATGTTAAAAGAAATGATCGCTTTGTGCATTTCGCCGTTGCGGCTGCCCACAGGGCAATGGACGACGCTAAATTATCTCTAGGTGAGGATGAAAAACCCAGGGCCGGCGTGATGATCGGGTCTGGTATCGGCGGGATGACCACCATAGAGGTCCAGGCTGGAAAATTTCACCAGCTGGGTCATAACAAGGTTTCGCCGTTTATGATACCGTCATTGATATGCAATATGGCCTCGGGGGTTGTGGCCATAGAGCTGGGATTTATGGGACCAAATCTATCGGTGGTGACGGCCTGTGCTTCCGGAGCTAATTCCATAGGAGAGGCTTACAATATAATGAAACTTGGCAAGGCCGATGTTATGGTTGCCGGAGGGAGTGAGGCGGCCCTCAATGCCCTTGGTTTTGCTGGGTTTTGCTCGATGAAAGCCATGAGCAGTGGGTTTAACGATAACCCTACCGGCGCCAGTCGGCCTTTTGATGCCAAAAGAGACGGGTTTGTGATGGGTGAAGGTGCAGGAATGTTGGTTCTTGAGACTTTGGATCATGCAAAAAATCGTGGGGCAAAAATATACTGCGAGCTGGCCGGTTATCACTGCAGCAGCGATGCTTTTCATGTAACCGCTCCACATCCCGCCGGTGCTGGACTGGCCGAATGTCTAGAGGTCGTGATGCGTGAAGCTGCTGTGTCTAAAAAGGATATCGATTATATAAATGCCCACGGGACGTCGACCAAATACAACGATAAATACGAGACCGTGGCGCTGAAGTCTGTTTTTGGTGACCGGGCAAATAATATCCCGATAAGCTCAACCAAGAGCATGACCGGCCATTTGCTTGGTGCAACCGGCGGCGTGGAGGCCATTGTATGCGTAAAAGCAATTCAGACAGGCAGGATTCCACCGACGATAAACTATGAATTTCCAGATCCGGAATGCGATCTTAACTATGTTCCAAATAAAGCACTTAGTAAGGAGATAAATGTGGCCATAAGTGAAAATTCCGGGTTTGGTGGTCAGAATGTGGCGCTGCTGTTCAAGAAACTTTCCAGCTGATGGTAATCAGATTTTTATTAGGATTTGTCGGAGTCCTGGGGGCTGCAATGCCCGGATGGCTGGTGTCGTTTGTTTGTTGGATTTGTGGCCGGCTTGTTTACTATTTTTACCATCGGCGGCGGAGGATTTTGCTCTCGAACCTTGACCATGCGTTTCCTAATAAAAATTTTCCCTGGAAAAAAAACATCGCTAAGACTAGCTGTGCCAGGATGATAGAGCTCGGCTTTCTGGCCATAGCCGGCCGGTGGTTTTCGGAGCAAAGGGTAAAAAGGAGCTTTACCATTGATTCTTCCGTTAGGGATTTTGCCGAAAATTATTCAAAAAAAAACGCGGCAACCATAATACTTGTCCCGCATTTTTCATGCCTGGAGGCGGTTACAACTTTACCACTGCATTTGCCTGGCCTGGATCCATCAAAAATCGGCGTGCTGTACAGATCTTTTCCTAATCCGGACGTCGAAGCCTATATAAAACATCGGAGAGAGAGGTTTGGCTTCAGGCTGCTGTCGAGAAAAAATGGGTTGCTCCGGGCGAAGGAAATACTCAGGAATGCCGGCATCCTTGGGCTGTTGTTTGACCAAAATGCAGGGAAAAATGGTCTGTTGACCACATTTTTTGGAAGAATTGCATCCAGTACCGGGTTGCCGGATATTTTTCACCGAAAATTCAATGCCAGAGTCTTCGTTTTGTTTCCCAGAAGGACCGGATTGTGGAAAGCTGTAAGTAGTCTGCAAGAGCTTGATTTGCAAATTGATAGTACTAATCCGGTGGCCTTTGCAATGAATCGTTGGCTGGAGAAAACCCTGGCCTCCGATGATGAGGTTTGTGCCGATTGGCTTTGGATGCATAACCGGTGGCGCAGCCAGTACGATGGCGGTGGTTTTTTGCACGTTTCGGCCAAGCGGATCGATGATTTGCCTTTACTGGAGAGGAAAACTCGGATTTTTATCAGGTTTCCTAACTGGCTTGGCGATGTGCTGATGGCCCTGCCGGTAGTAAAAGCTGTATCTCGTTCTCGCAGAGATGCTTATCTTACAATAATTGCCAAAAAACAGTTCTGCGAATTGTTGAAACATCTTTCCGTTGGCGATGGCTATATTCCATTGCCAGAGAAGGGTTTTTGGTATTGGTATTTTTGTAAATTTTTTCACCATAGAAAATTATTTCCGGATTTTTATATTCTTTTGACAAATTCATTTCGCGGAGATCTGGAGGCGAGAATAATTGGCTGCCCAGGGATCTTTGGAATTGGCCACCGTCCCAGGATTCGGCCGTTGCTAACAGAGTGTTGGGAACCGCCAAGTGATCTGAATTCGGAATCCGTTCATCAGCGGCTGGTGATTCAAAAGTTCTTCGAATCAATGGGACTTAACGCTCATGTGTCCAGGGCACCATTGGTAAATAATCGATCAAAAACCAAAAAAATTGCGTTGATCTGTGGCAGTGAAAATTTTCCGGAAAAAAGGTGGCCGATTAGGAAATGGTGCGAATTGATAGATGAATTGTTAAAAAATCATTGTGACTATGAAATTTTGCTGATCGGCACCGATGGTGATGCGCAGATTACCAGGTCAATAAAAGATAATTTTTCCGGATGTAGTGCGGTAACAGATTTAGCTGGAAAGACTTCGCTGATAGAATGTCTGGAGCTACTGGCCACCTGCTCCCTGGCCATCGGCAACGATACCGGCGGAATTCACCTGGCAAACATGGCCGGATGCCCGGTGCTGGTGATCTATGGCCCGACAAACCCTCTGCGCACGGGCCCAATTTTTGATGGTCAGGTAAAAATTTTAAAGAAATCCAATGATCCAGCTTCGGTGGTGGACATATCCCGGGTTAATGTCAGTGATGTCATTGCCCTGGTAGAAGATATAATTCCATCGCCAGGGCCTATGTCATAACAATGAACGTCGACTTTAGTAATTTTTTATCGACAAAACCCTGTTCGAATTTAGGGTTCAGGGCCGGTGGAGGCTCAGGTGGTGGAATTGGCAGACACGCCAGACTTAGGATCTGGTGCCGCAGGGCGTAAGGGTTCGAGTCCCTTTCTGAGCACCATTTTGTTTGCACCGTGTGTTTCCTGATTTATTTAATAAATATGTTTGCAAAGTAACAAAAATACTTTGTATAGTCCTAGGCATTTGTTTTGCTTGACAGTTATATAGATGAGGTTGTTGCAAAAATTTAAAAACAACATTGGAAGAATGCTTGGATTTCTGTCCCATGATATTGGTATTGACCTGGGAACCGCTAATACCCTTGTTTTTGCCAAAGATCGTGGTATTATAATAAGAGAGCCGAGTGTGGTGGCTGTGTATACGAATTCGCGGCGAGTCCGGGCCGTTGGTCTCGAAGCAAAGCGTATGCTTGGCCGAACTCCTGGCAATATCACTGCCATAAGGCCTATGAAGGATGGTGTAATTGCCGACTTTGATGTCACCGAAGCCATGCTGCGTTATTTTATAAACAAGGCATCGCCTAGCGTTAAGTTTATACCTCCGCGGGTTGTAGTTGCAGTGCCATCGGGCATAACCGAAGTCGAACGCCGGGCCGTAAAGGAGTCGGCCATTCATGCCGGAGCCCGGGATGTTTTGTTGTTACAAGAGCCTGTGGCAGCGGCAATTGGAGTTGGGTTACCCATAGATGAACCGGCGGCGAGTATGATTGTTGACATCGGCGGCGGTACCACCGAGGTTGCGATTTTGTCGCTCAGTGGCGTTGTATTTTCCCAAAGCATTCGTATTGGTGGCGATGAAATTGACGATTCAATCATTGCCTATGTCAAAAAAATGTACAATTTGATAATCGGCGAGAGGACGGCCGAGGACATAAAAATCAAGATTGGTTCGGCGGCGCCGCTGGATGACGAGCTTGATATGTTGATCAAGGGCCGGGACGCTATCATTGGTCTTCCGCGCACAATAAAGATAACTTCGCAGGAGGTCCGCGATGCCATAACTGGTTCTGTCCGAGGTATTGTCGAAGTGGTGAAGGCGGCACTGGAGAAATGTCCACCGGAATTGTCGGCGGATCTGGTCGACCGGGGCATAGTTCTCGCCGGCGGTGGATCGATGATTCGGCGGTTAAATGTGGCGATAAGTAATGCCACCGGGTTGCCAGTCGTCGTTTCCGATGATCCGCTGAGTGCCGTCGCGAATGGTACGGGTACTGTGCTGCAAGATCTGGGTCTTTGGTTAGATGAAGAGTGAGGTTCGCAGGCTGTGCAGTATCATTGGAGTTATTGCAATTTGCTTGGTCATCGGCCGAATCCTTTCATCTCTTTTCAGCTTCGATGTCAATGGTTTGCTGAGTCCGAGGACCTGGCCGGTTTGCCTCACCTCGAAGCTGGATTGGCTGTTGGATCCGCTCAGAATTCAACTGCTATCGAAGGATGAGTTGGTTGGCCTTTCACTGGATTTATACAATAAAAATCTGGATCACGATGAATTCAAAAATAAATGCGCTGAGTTAGAGGCGGAGAATGCCAGGTTGCGTGGGCTGCTTGAGATGAAAGCTCCGGAGAAATACCAGGTGGTTTATGCCGAGGTGATTGGCCGGGACATTTCGGCCTGGTGGGATCGGCTCTGGATAAATAAAGGCGAGGTGGATGGCCTAAGTGTCGGTGACGGAGTGGGTTATGCCGGTGGCGTTGGAGGAAAAATTTCAGAGGTTTTTAAGAATAAGGCGGTGGTGGAGCTTATTAGCAGCCCAAATTTTAGGATGGCTGTCAAGCTGGGCGAGGATCCGCGGCCATTTGTTTTTTGTGGAACGAAACACGTTGGGCTTAAAAGAGTTGGAAAGCTTTCCGATCTTCCGCAGGATTTATTTGATGCCAGGGAAACCCGGGTGGTTAGCTGCGAGTTGAGTTCCAATTTTCCTGGAAATTTATTTGTTTGCAGTCTGACAAAAAAAATCCGTGGCAACGGTGTTTACTTCGATGCAGAGTGCGAAATCCCTATGGCATTGAAAGACTTGCGTGAGGTGATGATTTTTGTGAAACAACGTTAGATTATGCTGGGAATAAGGCATGGCAGTTCCATACCGCTTTACGGCGAGGCTAATACGAGGCCCAGAAGTGGTCGGCCACTGATGTATTTGTTGGCGTTGGCCATGGCTTTGCTGGCCGAGGACTTGGCAAATTTTATCGGCTATGGGTTTGGGCTAAGGGCGTTTATGTTTTGCCCATTTGCTTTCCTAGTATCCGTCGAGATTTTTGGAAAAATTGGCGGAATTTTTATGGCGGTGATCGTTGGCAGCCTGTATTCTAGAGCCACTGGATTCCGATTTTTGGTCAATGCCCAGTTTGCCTCGCTGGCGATTAACCTGTTGTTTCTTATGTGTCCGGCCAGGAAGATGTTGATATTCATTTACTGGGTTGCGCTCTATGGATTTTGCGGCCCCTGTGATGGTTGGATGTTTTTCGCCGACGCTATTTATTCGTTTGCAATGTTTTGTCTAATTATGAAGCTTCAGAGGCTGTGAATGTAACTCTGGATGAAGTCGTAACCTATTGCAATAAAAGGCTTAATGTCAAAGAAACCTTCGACTATCCCAACGCATTTAATGGGTTACAATTTGCGAATTCTGGAAGGGTTTCCAAGGTGGCTGCTGCGGTGGACGCCTCGCTGGAGTCAATCTGCCTGGCCAGGGAAGCCGGTGCGGACCTGTTGTTGGCCCACCACGGCCTATTCTGGTCCAGGTCAACGCCGGTCGTTGATGAGGTCTATGCAAAATATAAGGCGTTGATAGATAGCGACATGGCGGTTTATAGCGCACACTTGCCGTTGGACGCTCACCCGGAGATTGGGAATAATGCCATTCTGGCCCGGGAGCTTGGACTGACCGTTTCGAGTTTTGAATCCCTGGGTTTTCATGAGGTGAAAATTGCTGCTGTTGTGAATGATCCCATTGATAGAGAAGAGCTTGCCGGTAGATTAACAAATAAATTTGCCCGGGTGATCCGGATGGAATTTGGCCCATCGATGGTAAAAAAACTTGCCATAATTTCCGGTGGTGGAGGCCAGGCAATCCCTTCTTTGGGCGATTTTGGCATCGATACGTTTATAACCGGCGAGTGCAAACAACATGGCTATTCCCAGGCCTATGAACATGGGCTAAACGTTTACGTATGTGGACATTACGCAACGGAACGTTTTGGAATTATGGCCCTGGCCAGCGAGCTGGGCAAATCATTTTCTTTGCCCCAGGTTTTTATCGAAACTTTCTGCCAATTGTGATTTTTGGCCTAGCTGTACATGACTATGTTTGGTTTACATGTACTTGATAGAAAATTCTTTATAGTTTCAGTTCCCAGGGTTTTGGCGTCTTCGAGGACATAGTGGCCGCAGTCCTCCAGTTTTATCACATGCGCATTTTCAAAAACATCGGTCCAGGTCCTGAGAAATGTGCCGGTGAAACAGAAGTCCTTCTGGCCCCATAGGATAAGTGATTTCTTCTGGCCAAGAATATCCAGGTTATCGTCTATTTTTGCCAGGGTTTCCCAGGATTTATGGTCACGATCCATGGGTATGTCCTGCACGAACCGCAGCAGGGCAATTCGGTTTTCCCAGGAATCATAGGGATAGAGGTATCCGCGCCGTATGTTATTGCTCATTGGATAGTTAACGGACATGTAACTGGAACCCAGCGCAAACGCATTCAGGCCAAGCACAAGAAACTTAGCAATCGGAGACACCCTGCAAAAATTTATTCGCTTCGGTATCTTTTTGGATAGGAACGCGGCTCCGTTCATTACGGTAATGCTTATGATTCGCTCAGGCCACCTTTCGGCCAGAGCCATGCCTATGGCGCAGCCCCAGTCGTGCATCACCAGGTGAAATTTGCCAAAGTCGAGACTTTCGGCCAGCCGGCGTGCGTTCTTTATGTGGTTTGCCAGACAGTAGTTATAGTCCTGGGGTTTGTCAGATAGGCCGCAGCCCAGATGATCAAGGGCAACGCACCGAAACTCGTTGGCCAGAGATTTTATTAAATTTCTATAGTAATAGGACCAGGTTGGATTGCCATGGAGCATAAGCACAACATCACCTTTGCCTTCATCCACATAGTGTAATTTATGGCCATTTTCATCCTCGAAAAAATTGTTATCAAATGGATACTCGGCCACCAAATATTGTGGTAACTTTAACTTTGCTTTAGTCATGGTCTGTTTGTTTACTTTATGAAGGAAAACAACATATCTTCTGTGGTACCTACGATTTTACAACTAAGATAACCAATTCCATAAAATGTGTAGTTTATGGCGTTAAATAGAAGATGTCGAAATTGCGGCAAATTTATCAAGACCAGCATGATAATATAGGACCATTGGGATATCATCAAAAAAGCCTCTTCACTCATATTTGTCACATATTTTAATAGACACGAACCATCCAGTGGCGGCAGCGGCAGTAGGTTAAAAATCGCCAAGGATATATTCATGCAAGCCGCAATGGCAAGTAAATGCCGGACCACATTGTTATGACAAAACCAGGGTGAACAATTAATGATCATAAGAAAAGTTGCCACAATTAGGTTTGAAAAAGGCCCAGCCAAATTGGTGCAGATATCGCCAATGGTTCTGTACTTAAAGTTGCGAATATCCACTGGAACCGGCCTACCCCAACCCACAATGGCGATGTTACAGGGAACTATCATCATGGTCAATGGTATGAGGACTGTGCCTATTAGGTCTAGGTGAGCCAACGGGTTCAGTGTCATCCTCCCATAGGTCTTCGCTGTGGAATCTCCGAACAGATAGGCGACAAATGCATGAGAAAACTCATGGATACTGATGGATAAAACAAACAATAAATAGCAGACAATGGATTGTCGTATGTCTAGAGTACCCATTTGATTTTGAGCTATATGGAATGAATGATAGGATAAAAATCAACACTAACTTATTGATTTATCTATCATCCGGCTTCGTCGGTATTTTTTGTGGATTAACGGACCTAATCCTATCCACGGTCAGCCTCACCAGTTAGCAAAAGGGATTTTTTTGTCTATGGGCAAGACTGTTAGCTGTGAATTTGGTTAAACAGCCGGGTGGGCTGGCAAAATATCGTGAATGGTTTTATTTACCATGTTATGACCGGAGGCATATTTTTGTGACATTGTCCGATTTTTATCTCTGCCTGGTTATTGAACCAGGTTGTTTGAATTTTTGCTTTGCAACCAGTATACTTTGGTTGTGCCTTGACAAACCTGGTTGTAAGGCACAGTCAGGTAATCCTCATGAAATTTCGGTTCTACAGGATACCTTTTTCTGGATATGAAGAACCATATTAGTCGTCGTTGGCAGTGTCACTGGTGTGCGCAATGTAGGATTCATCGGAATTATCGGTAGCTTCAGTATTTTCCTGGGATTCAGATTCCTCAGTTGCTTCTTTTACTTCAGATTCCTCAGTTGCTGCAGTATTTTCCTGGGATTCAGGTTCCTCAGTTGCTTCTTTTACTTCAGGTTCCTCAGTTGCTGCAGTGTTTTCCTGGGATTTAGATTCCTCAGTAGCTTCTTTTACTTCAGATTCCTCAGTTGCTGCAGTATCTCCAATGTAACTATCTTTTAATCTTTCTATTATCATAGCGGAAAGTTCTGGATCTCCAATGCTATTAATAACCCTATAAATAGGATAGCCATTGTCCGCTAGCAACGCTAATATGCTAATTATATCTGAGATTATACGCTGTTTGGTTTCATATGGGATAGTTTCTTCTTCGGTGAATTCGATTAAATTACGCAATATATCGTCTATCGCCCATGCGAGGGATAATAAAAAAATAGGGTCTTTCTCGTCGATCTGTTTAGCCAGTTGAAGATCTACTATTCTCATCGGTATTTCTATGGCCTTACCTCCAAGGTTTCTTTTAAAATTCTCCCATAATTCATCTAAAATTGAACGTTCAGGTTCATTTGTTGACCCTTGTTTATAGATAATCCAAGCATGTAGTAAATTGGTATCGTCGGTATTACCCTGACTTACTCCCCTTGCGTAGCAATCAGAAACGCTATTAAATAGATTAACTATAGCATCGAAATTGTGTTTGTTATTTTCGATGAAATTTAACACATCGTCGACATTTTGAATATCGTGTTCCTGTTGACCATCTTGATTTATATTCGGTTCTATGTTTTGATCCATGTTTATTTGTGCGATTGTATCGTCATTAATATTTTCGTCACCATTTTGACCGGAGTACAGATTTCCAAGAAAAACCTGGGATCCAATGGCGCCTACTAATCCAATTGTAATAATTCTGTTTTTCATAATACTTGAATCTATTTTTGCGTTATAGCAAAATAGGTCAAGCAATGATTTTATATTTTTTTTACATTTATAATTAATTCTTGATGGACAAATTGATACATCGACAGATGATTTTTGGACTACAAAACCATTTGCGATTGACAATGTTTTTAGCTTTTATGCATTGGCCATATTAGTTGCTGGGGGATTAGCTCAGCTGGTTAGAGCACCTGCTTCACACGCAGGGGGTCGGTGGTTCGAGTCCACTATCTCCCACCAGTTTTGCCTTATAAATCACTAGGCCAAGGGATAGTTCTTCTTTTTCTTTTTATTACGTTTTGGTATTTAGAATTTTTTTCAGCTTTTTCAGTTTTTTCAATTTTTTCAGCTTTTTTACTTTTTTCGTTTTTTTCACCGAGTCTTAATAGTACGCGGGATGACTCAATTTTGTAGGAAAAAGGTTGATTAAGCGTAAATTTTTTTCTAGCCATTTCTTTAGTAAGTTTACCGATAATTTTATTTCCATATAGATAATTGCGGTGTTTTATCTTGTTGTCAAAATATGGAAGTAGATCGATGTCATGGTCACATGTGACATTGTTCATATACTCGCGAATGGATTCAACTAATACGGTAGCAGCATCCTTGTAGTTGCTTTGACTGGATGCAACAGCGTACATGTTTTTCACATCCTCTATATTCCTAACCCGACGATAGATCACACCATTGAGCTCAAATGCGAAGGCCTGGTGATGGAGCAATATCCAGCAGATTATAACTCTGGTTCCTTTGATTAAAATTTTTATCATTTTTTTTGCAAAAATGTGATTTATTGTAATAGAAAACGATGGATTAGACAATATAAATTTTACATCCGTTTTGCCACAGGTCTTTTATTTTTAGATCTCGCAGGACGTTTTCTGCGTCTAGGTTTAGATTTTGGATCAATGTAACCTGTAGAGATAGTATATATTCTATGGTTATCATAATTTTCCATTGCCTTCGCAACTTCACCTATAATACGATCGTCATCTAGGTTATGATCATATATTATTATATCACTATCAAAAAACAGCCAGTAGCCATTATGCTCCTCTGGATGATGCCCAGTATATTCTCTGAAGGCCTCTACCATATATTTGGCTTTTTCGCTATAGGTTTTTTTCGATTCTTTCTGCACAACTCCATATATTTCTTTCATCGTATTGGCGTTGTTGACGATGTACTCTTTCCCATTTATGTTGACCGCCAAAACATCACCAACAGATAGTCCCATCCATATCAAAATCATCCACATCCACAACCTGTTCATCGCCAGGTTTATTCTAAGCTTATAGCCTATCAGGTCAATGTTATTTGTGTTGCAAAAACCAGAAATCCTTATTTAAAACCATAAATCATCACCTAAGGACGAAAAACCCTCATGTTCTGGTTGGCTGTCTACTGTTTTGGGCGCTTGATCTACCTGTTTGTTTTGTTTGTCTTTACGTTCTTTATTGTTATTCCTTTTGTTGCTGGCAGGTTTCCATAATCCATGGGTAGAAATCTTTTCGGCAATTTCGTCGATAATTTTATTATCCGTTAGTATATAATTATTGTTTTGGCTAATGGGTCTTAGATTACTCATATAGGTTGTTTTATAATTTCTAGGTTCACCAAAATTGAAATAGGGGAAGTACATGGACGTCTTTTTGTTTGTATACTCATTGCTATTTACATATTCTCGATAGGCATAGACCAGTATTTGGGCCTTGGTCATATTATCCATATCTGGATTATCCACAATATCATACATTTTATCCATATCACTTTTAGTTTCTATCCTATAGCATTTGTTTTGAAATGAAAATCCGGAGACAGTTGGACCGGAAATAATTATACATAACATGCTTATTATCAATAACTTATTCATAGTAGACCTAGTTCTATCTATGGATTTATTAGTGGCAATATTATTATTAACCATGGCCGACAAATTATCCCGGTGATCGTTCAAATTCGATGTAGTCAAGCCGGATCTACCGGATCGATATATTTTTTGCTTTGTATTATATCTCTTTGGGAATTAGAAAGTTAAGTCATATCGATGTTTTTTAATTGAAGACGCCTTGGATTTAGCCAATTGGTTACCACCTATGCGGTTTCATGGAAAATTCATAACTCTCGAGGGGATAGAAGGTACCGGTAAGTCGACCCAGATGGCTTTCATTTCAAAGGAGTTATCTGCCCGTGCCATGGATGTGCTGACTCTCCGGGAACCGGGATGTACGAAGATCAGTGAAAAGATTAGGAATTTGTTACAATACGACGAGGAGTGTCATAATATGTTCCCAGAAACGGAGTTATTACTCTTTGAAGCCAGTAGAGCCCAATTGGTCCGGGAGGTGATCGTTCCAGCCCTTGGTAAAGGTACCTGGGTTGTCTGTGACAGGTTCTTCGATTCCACCATTGCCTACCAGGGTTCCGCTAGAAACCTACCAATGTCAATTATCGAAATGTTAAATTCTTTTGCCGTAGGAAATTGCGTACCAGATATGACGATAATCCTGGATCTGGATCCCAGGTTGAGCTTGGCGCGCCTGAGTAAAAGAAATAGGCATTTGGATCGAATAGAAACGGAGAGTTTGGAGTTTTTTTCATTGGTGAGAAAAAAATATCTCGAGATCGCGAAGACGGATGATAGATTTGCCGTTGTCGATGCTTCGGTTGAGCCGGCTGTGCTTGGTAAAAATATAATGAATGAAATCACAAAGAAATTTTTTTAACCTGGCGGTTAGAGGAAATATAATCCCCATCGATCTGGATCGGCTGGCCCAGGCAGTGATAATCCAGGGTGAAGATATGTATTCTGCCATGGTGGCTTCCAGACAAATCGCTGAGAATTTGCTCTCGGCCGGATGTCGCAATAACCCTGATCTGTTCGAGATTAGACCCCTGGGCAAAGGCGGGTTAATAAAGGTCGAGCAGCTAAGGGATTTGATATCAGAGCTGCAGAAATCGCCCTATGCTTCGAAGAGAAAGGTTGCGATTATCTATGAGGCTGACCGGCTAGGTGCGGCTTCCTCAAATGTTTTGCTGAAGATTTTAGAGGAACCGCCGATGGATTCATCAATTTTTCTGGTCACCACAAAATACTCTAGTCTCCTGCCAACGGTGCTGAGCCGATGTGGGTTGATCCGCCTACCAGAGAATCATAACATTGTTACTAACCAACACCTTGATCTATGGCTCCTGGAGGTCTCAAGGTGGATTAAGTCGCTAATAGCCCGGCAATCATCGCTGGAAACAGCGATAATCGACTGCTATTTGATTCTTGATGGCCTTGAGGAAGTTCTGGAGGCCGTGGCAAAGGATATGATTGATGCCAGTGCTTTTTTTATGGAGGATGATGCCCTGGCTGTTGATGATCAAAGGAAGTCAGCACAGAACCGGATTTTTTCTGCCCTGGAAATAGAGCTATCGAAAATTTTTTATTCGAATAACAACCATAAATTATTGTCAATATTTATAAAAATCATAGAATCTCTAGAAAGCGCTGCCGTGGCCGTTGGGATGAATTGTAATATGCCTAGTGCCTTGGAAAGCGTCTTGTTGTTAGGTTTAAAGTACTTAAATAGGATTGAATATGACAAATGCAAGATTTCGTGAAATAGTTCAAACATGGCTTGATTCTATAAATAGCGTAAAAAACGAAAAATTTGCCATCGATGAGACTGGACGATGTAAATTTTTTTTCAATGATATGGAATTTATTCTTGAGGTACCGGATGGTAGCGACAGATTTTTCATATATGCGCCGTTGTTCGAGGTTCCGATTCATTCGGACGGCCTGCTATACTATGCTCTATCATTAAATTTATTTCAGGTGGAGACGGTGGGCACGACATTGGCCATAGATAGATCTGCGAACTTCTTCGTTCTGTCCTACCATGCCTTGATATCAACGATTGATTCGGCAAAGTTCCAAAAACTACTTGGAGCATTTATTTATACCACCCAGACAATTACCGAAAAACTATTGAAGGAACATAGAAGACGGTCAGCCCGGTCAGCCTAATAAAATTAACCATTATATTATAATAATGGAGGATTTATCATGAGTGCGCCAATAGGAGGTGGAGATTATAGCAAACAGCTGAGAGATATTGGCAAAACCTTTGTAAGAGGTGATGGAGCCATAGGCAAGTTAAATTTGGCTGATGGCCCATCAATATCTATCAAGGCTGTCCAGACCAGCAAAATTAAAGGATTTTTAGCAAACACACTTTCGAAAATTGGCCTCGAGAGAAACTGGGGCGTGAGATATCAACTGGATGGCACTTCCACTGCTCCAATGACAAGTAAAGAAATAATGGCGAAACTGAATTCTATCAAAAATGAAGTAAGTGAAGCAAATAAAACTACCATAGAAAATACGTTAACTGAAGCACACAATACAGATAATTGTATGAATAATGGTCTTACTGAATACGAAAAAGGCAAATTAAATCAACTCAACATGGCGTTTGTTACAAGTTTCTTGAGCTCTAAAAATCAAGGTTCCTATATAGAAATAGCTCTAGATAAAAGGAATGGTAATCCAGTGGCCAATATGGACGTTGTGGCTGATTATGGTGTGGTAAAATTTAAGGTTATCATGGCTGATGATAAAAATCGCATTGATAAGAGGTTTATAGTAAGCATTAATGTTGGTGGTAAGGATCTTTACCTGGACGGTAAATCCAATGTAGGTGAACAATGTTCAATGATTGAATGTGATGAAATTAATAGAAACAATATAATAAAAAACGCATTTAAGCATCTTAAGGATAGAGGAGAATTTTCTAGTACTGAGACTACGAAGATGACGGAGATTCCCAAAGAGGTTGCCGACAAACAGAACGAGAAATACAAAGAAATAATAAAGAAATTAGATGATACAATGACTCAAGTAAGTAATATCGCTAATGAAGCTATTAATGATTCTGGCAAAAAGAGTACAGATATAAAAATGATAAAAGTAGAATTGATGGGAATTAATTTTTCTATAGGAGTAGCTAACAACAAACTCAGTTCAACCGCTGTGAACAGTGATGGAACTTCGCATGGGGTATTTCTACCGAGAGAAAATGCTAAGACTGGAGAAAACCAGTTACAAGAGCAGTTAGAAAAACAGCCACAGGAACTAAGAGGAGCTATACTAAAACACATTTCAGATACAAATCTAGAATTTAAGAGTATGGAATTATATGCCGATACGATAAAACAACAAAGCCAGCAACAGCAATCTAATAGTATGTTATAATGCATATGACTTCTCTGTCGTCATTAGCTGGCATATTTTTGTGATTGTTGCTGGGTACTAGCTATTACAAGGTTAGAATGTGACGGTGCAAAATCATATAGGATACTGGCAATTAAATTGAATGGCCAAAGGATATTGGTTTTAGTGATAGGTCATCGCTGGTAGATTTTTTCAGGCGCAATCCTATAGGAGTAAATTACTAACAAGCAGCCATCAAACTGGATTGACTTAGCTAGGCATTATTATAAAATTATCGAACATGAATGATTATAACTATAAAGATTATAGCAAAGGTCAAGATTATAAAGATTATAGCACACGGCTGAAAGAAATAGGTAAGGAAGTAAGAAGCCATAAAGGAGAAGGAAAAGCCACTGAACTAGAATTAGACAGCGGTATAAAAGTGAAGGTAAAAGCCATCCAGACCAGCAAGGTCAAAGGATTTTTCGCAAATATCGCTTCGAAAATTAATATCAATAAAAACTGGGGGGTGAGATATCAACTTAGTGATATGAGTTGCAAACAAATAACCAAGAAGGAAATGGCAGATACACTACTTAAAATGGATGCGGATGAAAAAGCAAAAATAAGTAAGGATGCCGAGAGTGTGCTAAAAAAGTACACTACCGGAGAAGGTAATTTTAGTATTAATAAAGGTATAGGAGATAATGTAAATATAGATGAGTTGATAAAAAAATACAAGGATAATAATACTACCGAAGAACAAAAAACATCGATAAAAATTAGTTTATCAGAAATATATAAAACCCTTTCGAATGATGATAATGACCTATCAAAAGCCTTTGAAGCCGGAATCTATACTAAGGATAGCGGTGGGAAAATATCACTAAACTATACGATAGTCAATAATATTGTTAAAATAAAAGGAGCAATTGTCGCCCCAATGTCGACCGAAGAGCTAATCAGTACCTACAACACTGTCAAAACCACCGAAAATAAAATGAAAATTGCGGAGCAGCTATCAAATACATATAAAGAGTTAAGTGCCATTGAAAATCCAACTGCTCAAATAAAAGAGACCATTGGAAAGATAGAGAAATTAATAAAGACAGAATGCCATGACATTTTGCTTAATGGTAATGCAGCTATGTTTGGGGCTAAGAAGGATGAATTGGCGAAATTTATACGTGATGATGAGTTCCCTAAGTTTGTTAGTATGGATAATAGATCCCGTGATGAAATCCAAAAATTTGTTTTAGATAGGGGCAAATTTGGAGAAGGAACTTTGGAGGAAAGGATTGTTACTCTAGAAAATGGTGATAAAGTTACTGGATACTATGTCAAAGCAATGATGGATGGTGATACAAAGAAAGCTACAGAGTGTGATATTTGCTTTATTCCAGATTCGGTAGGACAGAACTATGATAAATTTATTGTTGATACATGCTGTTATATGGTCGATGGGAAAACAGTGAGGTCTACTACAAACGCTAGTGCTAAATTAGAAACATTAATAGGAAGGTTTAATGCCATAGATTATGATAAGGCTTTAGCTTCTTGTGGGATAGGAGATGCTATTGGAAATGTTACAAATAAATTTATGAGGACTGTTGATACAGTTGCAGTCACGCAAAACACTGCAAAAGCAAAGATAAACAAGGATGATTTGACTAAAGAGATAGAAATACAGGTAAAAAATTTGTGTAATGGAGCCAAAGGAAAGGGCTTTAGTGATGAAGAAAAGGCCATATTTGATAAGGCGGCCGGAATCATCGGCAAGGAAAAGGCTGATGCCATCCTAAATGCGGCTAGTGTAAAGGCTGAACCAGAAATAAAGGCTAATGTAGAAATAAAAGAAGCTGTAATAAAAGATGGTATAGATATAAAAGGGGTTGGAATAAATACAGATGATATTAAAGCATCTTTAAGGGAAAAGATGTTTGATCCAAGGTTCAATGTAAATAATCTTTCCCGTGGTGAGAAAAAATTACATGATGAGATACTAAAAGGAATGTCTGTACAGGAGAAGAGTGCATTACATTATTATAAACTTTCATCTAAGGAAGAAGAGGAGCTGAGGATAATAGAAGAAGCAGAAGAAAAGCAGATAGAAAAAAACAACAATGATATTCTTAACGGCGACAACGCATATTCATATCTTGATAACTTGCTTAATGCGAACAGCAAAGATAACCCACTAAATATAAGTATGGCAGCTTCAACAGCGATTTCAGCCTATAGAGGAAACTCTTCAGAGGAAGATAAAGAAAAATTAAAAGAAATTAAAGCCCATGCAGAAAATGTCTTGAAAACCATTAATGATAAATTTACAGAAATTAAAAACGCAAAAATTTCCCAAACTATTTTATATTCAGTCAGTTCTCGTGTTGAGAATGGAATTCAAGAACTTAAGTGGACCATTGATGATATTGAAGCCGCTTTAAACTAAAAGATGCTCAGCCCCAATAAATAGAGTGTCTGGGGCTTTTATTTCTGTGGTTATAAATGACCTAGCTTTGCCAAAGTAGACGATTTCGCTTGCCTAGGGAAAATAAAATCTAATCTAACATCAGCGAAGTGGTCATAGCAAATGCTAGGATCGCAGTGTTTTATTAACAATTAACCAACTCTAATAGTAGAGATTTTTTATTATGTCCAACGTGATGGAATCCCTTCTGGCCGATAGTCCTGTCAAGGAATTAGCCGAAGGCAGTGTTGTAAATGCATTAATCACATCGATAGGTGAAGATTTTGTCTCCGTCGATATCGGTACCAAAACCGATGGGAAAATCCCGGTGTCGGAATTCAATGATATCATTGATGTGGAAGTCGGTGCCCAAATAGAAGTTTATCTGGAAAAACTCGAGGATAAATTAGGTGTCCCGATCATTTCCTACGATAAGGCTCAGCAAAAAAGAAACTGGGCGGTTATACTGGAGAATTGTACAGAAGGCTCAATTGTTTCCGGTAAAATAAAATCAAAAACCAAAGGCGGGCTGATAGTTAACATAGGCATCGATGCTTTCCTCCCAGGATCGCAAATCGATATCCAGATCCCGAGAAACCTGGATCAATATATCGGCCAAACCTATGACTTCAAAATCGTTAAGATTAACCAGAAAAGAAAAAATGTGGTTGTCTCACGCCGGGAATTGCTCGAAGAAGGCCGCCATGAAAAACGCCAAAAGGTTTTGGAAGAGATCAATGTGGGTGATATCCGCCGAGGTGTGGTGAAAAATATCACCGACTATGGTGTGTTCGTTGATCTGGATGGTCTGGACGGTCTTTTGCATATAACCGATGTATCCTGGGGTAGGGTTTCTCACCCTAGCGAAGCCGTGGCCGTCGGTGAAGAAATAGATGTCATGGTCCTCGAAGTGGATAAAGAACGCGAAAGGGTTTCCCTAGGGATGAAGCAAACCGTAGCAAATCCTTGGGATAATATAGAGGATAAGTACCCAATAGGATCGAAAGTGGCTGGTAAGGTTGTTAATCTTGTACCCTATGGAGCCTTCGTTGAATTGGAACAGGGAGTGGAAGGTCTAGTGCATATCACAGAAATGTCCTGGACAAAACGCATAAATAAGCCCAGCGAAGTTATGAAAGTTGGCGATATTATTTCGGCCGTCGTGGTAGGAATAGAAAAAGAAAACCGTAAGATTGCTCTTGGCATCAGACAGCTCGAAGAAAATCCCTGGGAGATGGTTAAGCATAACTATCCGATCGGTGCACATGTGCGAGGCGCCATTCGTAATATTACCAATTACGGAATTTTTGTAGAATTGGAAAGCGGTATCGATGGAATGATCCATGTGTCAGATATAAGTTGGACAAAAAAAATTGTCCATCCAAGCGATGTGTTTAAAAAAGGCGATGTGGTTGATGCCATTGTTATCGATATAGATACAAATCAGCAGAAGATAGCTTTGGGGATCAAGCAGCTGGAAAAAGATCCCTGGGAAAACATAGATGATGTATTTAAAATAGGCAGTTTGGTCAAAGGCAAGGTTAGCAAGATCACAGCCTATGGTGCTTTCATTGAGTTACATGACAGCATCGATGGTCTTGTGCATATAAGCCAGGTTTCCGAAGACCGGATCGAAAAAGTGAAAGATGTACTTCAGATTGGCGATGAGGTTTCGGCAAGGGTTATCAAAATTGATAAAAATGAGCGTAGGATCGGATTGTCTATAAAGGCTGCAAACTATGATCAGGATGCCATGGAAACCGAACTAAGGGCCTATGAAAATCTTCAGAATTCACAAAATTTTGCGAATCTTGGTGATGTTTTCGGTGGATTTGAACTTGAATCCAGCGATGAAAAGGAGCGTTAGATTGATTTTGTTTGTCAGATGAAATCTTTTTTGCATCTACTGTATTTTTATTGCAAATACATTAAAAAAGTATAAGTTACATGTATAATTTTAAAGGTTAGATATATATTATGAAAAATAGTAAATTAGTTGTTATATTAGCGATTCTATCGATTCAAGGACTGGGATTTGCCTATAATGCTTTTGGTGATTTACCATTGCCTGTAGTTGAGCCGAATCCTGGTGATACTGATGAATTTGAGTACTCTGAAGAAGATGATGATGTTGGGTTTGATGAAGTCTAATATATTAAATTAGTTTCTACTATTAGGAAGTAGGAAATTTTTAAGAGAGTCGTCTTTGCTAGAGGGCAGCTCTCCTATTTATGATATCGTTTGGTATCTGAATTGGCGCGATCTGTTTGTATTTGTTATTCAGGAATTTGTTGTATCTTTGTTGACCGAAGATACCTAGGATGGCGACATTTTTAATGGCTCGGATGACCGGGTCAGTATTTATGTTTGAAAATTCATTGAGTGAGTGGATGTTAGTGAAAATATCTTCTTCGGTGAAATTTTCTGCAAGGGTGATGAGGGCTGGATTTTGGCAACCCAACGATTCTAGGGCGAGGGCGTATAGTATTAACTGCAATCCGGTTAGATTAATTTCACCCGAGAAATTGTCGATTTTTCCAAATTTGGTCGGAGCCAGTGGTTCATTGTTGCCTGTTTTATAGTCAATGATAATGGGTTCGCAGTGATTGGCAGAGCTAGGGAAACTAGGCGAGTTGATGATGATAAGGTCTATTCTACCCTGGGTATTTATTGTAAGTGATTCCGATACAGTAACTTGCCCAGATATGGCGTATTCACTTAGGAACCATTTGTTTTGACCGATTTTAGAAACATTATTTGCCAATTTTAGGGCAATGTGTAGGCTATCTTTCAATATATTTTCGTAGAGCGGTGATATGGCTCCGGCGGAAGCTTTGATTCTATTGTATATTCCAAAAAACCTTGCCTTAAGGATCTTATGGAACATTTCGTTGCCAGGTACCTTTTGTGGCACATTTCTGGCGAAACTAAAATCGAGCAGATTATGGACCAGTGTGCCGACCATGCGACGAATCGTATCTATATCTGGATCAAAGTGTTGTGTGTTTTTTGCCCCCAGTATAGTTTCATTCCAAACATCAACCGGATGTGTGGTTGCGCGCTCCAGGGCTTTACAGGGAATTATGAATTTACCTAACTGCTTCCCATTCAACGAGTAATCATATTCACCGAATTTGATGGTTTCATTTCTTCGCAGGTTGTAAATCTGTTTAAGCTGATCGAGTTGGACTGGCGATGGCTTTGGCTGGGCGCCGTAGATTAACTCGGAATAGTATGTTGCCGATGGATTTTTTAGTTGAGGTTCATCGGAGTTGCTTTCGAAAATATGTGTTGGCGCCGAGTCACTTAGAAGATTTTTATTGTGATCGGTTATGAATATATTCGGGGCCAATCTTTGAAGATTATCGAGGAAATATTTTTTCCTGGCGGTAATTGTTTTAGCGGTTGTTATCTTCCTGTCCAGTGGATTTATCCCGTTTTTTGCTTCGTTGCCAAGGAAAACGTTTTCATGGTCCGTCAGCCAGGATTGTCTATTGGCCGACAGGATGAATCCGTGGGAAAATGCGTATTTTTCGGCCTGTTGACTAGTAATAATCCAGATTTTTGCATTATTTTTGAGCCTGGCATTTGATTGGCATTTTTTGTTCATGATGGACGCTTTTAATCTTATGCAAAAGTTGGCTCTGGTGATTTGTTCTTTGAAAGCCATAGCAATGGCAACATCTTCAGCTGCAATAACTTTTGGAAAAACTTCTTCCGTGCGTTTGAAAAAATCTAGGAAAGTCGCTCGGTCTGCCAGCAGTGGATATTTTTTAAAAAAATCTATGGACTCGGACGAGTTGTCCTGGGATATAACCGCCAGTAGTGTTTTGCAGTTTTTGGAGAATGTATGATCGAAGGCCTTTGAAAATTCGCCCAGGACTTTATTAAACCTATCGAATTCAAGTTTATGATTTGCAAGTAGTTGTCTCATAAATGCGACCAATGATGTTACCGACAGGTCCTGTTGAAATGTTGTCCAGCCAAGTAAAATCGATGATTCTTTGTCTAGTTGCCCGAAATTCGGAAGGGTGCTATAGTGCGGAATCCTTTTATCAGCCAAGAAGTTACCGATGATAGTTGCCACAGGACAATTTTGATGCGGTGCCACAATTCCGATGTGAGCCATTTCGTTGGATGATATGATTTTTTCCACTTCATCCAGGACAGCCAAGGCTTCGGCCAGCTGTGTTTCCGCCCGGGTAATTTTTGTACATTGTTTGCGATTTGCCTCATGTGTATGGATATACTGAACATCACCGAAGGATTTTTCTAGCATCTCAAGCCAAAAAAATTCCCTATTATCATTTCCATCATCGAGGCAAAAAAACGATGAGTCAATGGCGAGAATTTTTAGGGCATTAATAAGGCCAAGTTTATCGATATGGGTGGATTGAAAGCCATAAAACATCATCTGCTGGAACATCTTACGGTTGTTTTTACAGATATCAGCAATTTGGTCATTCAGATGATCGATGGGCCTGGCTATATTGTTATTTTTTATTGCCAGGTGAAATGCCCGGGCAACGGATATAAGTCTTTGATTATTAAAGATATAAAATCCATAGTCGTTGAATATAATGTCGTCCATAGCTTGCAAAAATCCGTATATGTCCGATTCGAGCAGGGATTTCTCGCCGCAGTTTGGCATGGGTTCGACCAGATGGCGGCAAATCATTGCTAAATCTTCGCGGGTCGCAATTTTTTGTTTTTTTTGTTTTTTTTGTTTTTCATCGGAAACTTTGGTTAGCTCTTCAGCTAACAGCCTAAGCGTGAAAAACTTACAATTTGCTATCAAAATATCATTTTCTACTAATTTTTTTTTGAGAAAATCCAAATCGCTTATTTCTGCTGTGACGATGGCGGCTGGCAGCGGATTTAACCCATTGATTGTTTGTAATTTTTCACAAAATCTGCAAAAAATTTCATCAAAAGAATTTGCTAGGAATAAACTCATAGGTCATTTTAGTTTACGATGTTATGTCACGTTTCGCTCATTCATGGCTGTGAAAATTTCATTGTATATTGGATGTGCTTGATAATATCTATGACGATAATTGATTGCTCAAAATTTCAAAACAAAAGAACCTAACACATTATTATGAAACAAATTACGTTTAGCGATCAGAGCTTAAATGAGTTCGGCAAACTGGATAAATTAATTCAATTAAAACTTATTGACAAAATCGGTGAAGTGTGTGATGGTAATCCAGCGTTGAGTAAAAATGCAGCAATCGGAAAATTTAGAAGGGAGGGCGTAGATATTTATAGATGTAGAATCGATGATCTCAGGATTTATTTCGAAATTATTGATGATGAGCTAATATATTGTAGATATATACTTGGCGAACATACACTTAATGATTTTCTTTATAGATCTTGTTTCCCTGTTACCGAGGAACAGTTAATGGAAGGCAGCGGTTCGTTTTGGAAATATTTGGAAAGTTTTGTGAACAAAAAGTGATTAGAACAAGGTATTTAGGATGCTTTGTAATGTGCCACTAACCAGAGTTAAGCCGCCGTTGGTTGGGTGCAACATGTTGCGTAGAATTATTTTGTTGTTTTCGCTTATCAGAATTGAGTCCGGGTCTGTGATGCTTTGAAGGTAAGGTGTTAGCTTGATCAGATTGCTTTGGATACTCATTAGGTCTAGTTTTCCGTTGAAATCTATGCTGGAACGTCCGCCGTTGTTTTTTATAGCAATGATTGCGCCCTGGATTGTGTTAGCTATGTTATAAATTTCATTGCGGAGAATCGCAGGGTCCACGTTTTCGTTATTTATCATATCGCAGATTATGGTTGTACTGTTTTGTACAGAAGCGGCTGCTTCATCTGACGGTATGGGGTTCGATAAAGCGGAGTAGTCGCGATTTGTATTGGTTTCATTTATAGCGTTAATGCCGTGGGCAAAGTTAAGACCATTTTCATTTATTCCTCTAAACATAACGTGGGCTATTATATATTAGTGGTAGCAATAGTCAATTTTATGATTAATTTTTATGGACAAAGTAGTATTTTTCCATAAAGCAGCAATCAGATTGATGGTGTCTATAGTGAAGTTATTGCCAATGGTTTTGGTTAGCATGTGGCTAGGCGGCGTTGCCTATGCTTCTGATGGCCATAGCAATGCTGCTGAAGTGTCGTCCATATCCACGGCTCCGGAAGTTGTTTTTGGCTCCGGCATAACCGACACGCTAGTTACCAGTTGGGTTATTTCATTGGCGATAATATTGCTGGTGAGGTGGCTTGTGGGGCCCAGACCTGGGCTAATTCCCGGCGCTGGTCAGGCAATGATTGAGACAATACTCGATGGACTGCAATCGATTATGGAACCGATTGTGGGGAAAAAAGCTTTTAGGCAGGTTTTCCCGTTGCTGTTTGGATATTTTGTTTTTATCCTGCTGCAAAATTGGAGTGGCTTATTTCCTGGAATCGGTTCGATTTTGCACAAGGTTGGCGATTCTTATCTGGGTATTTTGAGACCAATAAATTCGGATTTGAATGCGACGTTGGCCATGGCCCTGATTTCGTTAATGGCATGGATGTACTTGTGTATCAAACACGTAGGCATTAATGGATTGTATGGTCATATTTTTGGAAACAAAGCGGAAAAGGAAGGTATTCCAGGCTTTATGTATGCGTTCTTGTTCGTTATCTTCTTCGGAGTAGGTCTCATAGAATGCATTTCGGTGCTTTTCAGGGGTGTGTCATTGTCGTTTAGGCTATATGGTAATGTGTTTGGAGGTGATAATTTGCTTCATAACATGTACACATTCAGTGAGTTTTTGACGAACGACGGCTTTGTGAAAACGGAACTATTTGCGACGATTTCCAAGGCATTTGGCAGTGTGGCGAATGTTATCTCGTTCCTAATAAAGTACCTGGCCTATTTATTACCGTTGCCATTTTATTTTTTAGAAATTTTGGTTGGACTAATTCAAGCCTTTGTTTTTACTCTGCTTGTGGCCGTCTATATCGGATTGATTGTCAATCACGAAGATGAGCCGCATTCTATTGATTTGGTATAAGTTATGATATTTAATTGTTTAGTAAAAGGAATGAAATATGCTGGTTGATGTTGTTGGTGTTATAGGTGAAATAAGTGGTAAAGGCTTGACTGGTATGCTTGGCTGTACAGCCGCTGCGATTGGTGTTGCAATGATTGGCACAAAAGCCGTTGAAGCTGTTAGTCGAAATCCTGGTGCTTCGGGTAAAATTTTGGTGCAATCAATCCTTGGAATGGCGCTGGCAGAAGCCGTGGCGTTTTATGCTTTGTTCTTCTCTCAGAAGTAGTTGTGTTAATAATAATCCTAAAATCCCTTGGTGGTTAGATGTGACATTTTATGACGATTGGGTTGCCAGTATGTTTTGCTTCTATGGGCGCAGACTCGATTTTTGGTAAATTTGGCATAGATTGGCATCTGCTATTGATTCAAGGGGTAAATTTTCTGTTTGTTACATTTATTCTTTATCGTTTCGCTTTTCGTCCGATTGTAAAAACCCTGGATGCGCGCCGAGCCGAAATAGAGGCTGGATTGAAGTATGCCAGTGATATGAAAGTGGAATTGGAAAATCTTAACAGTCAGCGCGAGAAGATCATAGGTGAGGCAAAAATGGAAGCTTCGGCAATTATGGTGAATGCCCAGCAGCAGGCCAAAGATTATTCCGCGCAGCAGCAGGCCGAGGTGACTGCCCGGCTAGATTCTATGGTTAGTAGGGTTAAAGCCGAAATCAGTGCCGAGCGGGATGCTGTCATTGAAGGTGCCAAAAATGAGCTGAAATATCTTGTGATTGATGTGGCGGCTAAGGTTTTGGAAAAGGCTCTCTCTCAAAGTGATAAAGATAATTTTGTCAATGCAACCAACGGTGTGATGCAAGACATTTTGTATGCAAAAAAGAACAAATGATGCGTTGATCAAAAATCTCGTTGCTCTGTCTTTTGACGGTAATCATCGGTTGTCGTTTGCCAGGGCCAGGGCTGTTATCACAGTGCTTTCAGAGTTCATCGACAGGAAAACCGTGTTGGCAAGATATTTTAAATTGCTCGAGAAGGCTTTCAAAGACAACACGTTGATAATCGAATATGCCGGTACCTGCGATGAGAAAGAGATAGACAAAATAAAGTGTGCTGTGGACGCGATAAAAGGTCGCAAGGTTGATCTCATTGCCAGGGAAAATCAGCAATTGATAGCTGGCGTCAAAATTTTACTAGGTGACGAAGTTTATGATAATTCAGTTAGAATGCGACTCAATTCTCTAAGGTAATGCGTGGAAACATGTTATCAGTATGGAGATAGTTAGCGATGAAAGTAGTTTACGGGATAAAAGATAGATTCATATCCATCGTCAGGTTGTTTTTTGACAAGGCAACCGATCGATCCGATTATGTGTCACCTGTTTCTATGATATGCCTGATGGCCATCGGTGTATTGGCGATACGTTCCGCCGAAAACGGCAGTTTTGTGCTGGCTAAAATGCAAATTATTTGGATAATCATCGGCCTATTGGTCTACACGTTTATATCCTGCGTGGACTATAACATCCTGATGCGTAATGCTCACTGGATATACGGTGGCTGTATAATACTTTTATTATCCCTATGGACGCCGCTGGGTGCGCGTAGATTTGGTTCGTTGAGATGGATCAATGTTGGTATTTTGCTTCAGCCGTCGGAACCGGCCAAAATAGGGACTCTCATAATGATGGCAAGTTTACTCGCGCGTTCGAACGTCGGCCGGGTGAAATATTCGCTGATAACCCTGGTGAAAGCCGGTCTAATTCTGGCTTTGCCAACGCTGCTGATTGTATTACAACCAGATCTCGGGTCGTCACTTACGTTTTTCCCGATGGCATTTTCGTTGCTATTTATTTCGAACCTTTCGATCAGGTTTTTCATTAGTATCTTTTGCTCCATTTTATTTGTCATTGCACTGGTGGCAGCAGATGCCTATTCTTATCACATCTTCTTGGATAGCAATAAATTAAACCCCTACGAGGCCATTGGTAAGTATGAATCTCGTTCCATTTTGCCATTGAAGGATTATCAAAGGAATCGGATAATTTCGTTTGTTGCACCGGATGTTGTTGATCCTAAAGGTGTTGGCATTAGTTGGAATTTGAGGCAGTCTTTGATTGCCGTGGGATCCGGCGGCCTCTGGGGCAAGGGCTGTGGAAATGGGACCCAGGCAAAACTCGGTTATTTGCCCAGGTCGGTGGCTTCGAATGATTTTATCTTTTCGGTCCTGGCCGAAGAATATGGGTTTATGGGTGGATTGATAATTTTAATTTTGTATGTTGTCTTGATAGGCAATGGCTTTAGGATCGCTTCCAGGTCTCGCGACAGGTTTGGCATGCTATTATCTGTCGGTGCCAGCGTGATCCTGTTGGTCCATGTTTTGATCAACGTGGGCATGACCATTGGCCTGATGCCGATCACCGGAATTCCGCTGCCATTCATAAGCTATGGTGGCTCGTTCATGTTGGTGTGCAGCATATTACAGGGCATCGTGCAAAGCGTTTTTAGGTTTAGAAAGAGTTATGATTAGAAATTATGGGTAGGTTTAATGAAGAAAATATAGTAGCCGAATTGAAAAGGATACCCGAGGAGCCAGTTTACAACGGCCCATCAAAGGAATTCCTTAATAACGATGCACTTACAAGGGCGAAAGAACAATCACTGATTCAAAAAATAATAAAAGCTTTTACGCGATCAGATAAGGTTTTTCGCGAAATTGTTATCAGCTCATCCCCGGCGGAAAAACGGGTTGCTTTACTAGAAGACGGTGTGCTGCAAGAGTTTGAGATTGAATACGATGATGTGGATAATTCGGTCGGTGCGATATTTAGAGGCAGGATTCAAAACCTAGAATCAGGCCTGAAGGCAGCTTTTGTGGATATAGGCACAGAGAAAAATGCATTTTTGCACTATTGGGATGCTCTCCCGGCGGCCGATTCGTCGGTGGAAATTGTTCGCGAGAATGCCAAGTCGAAGAGCGCAACCATCACAGCCAACGATATTCCGAAGTTGTATCCGATTGGTTCTGAAATAATGGTCCAGGTCATAAAAGCTCAGATCGGAACAAAGGGACCGCGGGTTACTACGAATATTGCGCTACCGGGTCGTTTCGTAGTGTTGATGCCGTTTAGCGGTGAATACGGCGTCTCGAAAAAAATAGAATCCAAGGCCGAAAGATCGAGATTAAAGGAAATTTTGCGAAAGGTGAGAATTCCCGAAGGCATGGGCCTGATAATCAGAACGGCCGGTGAGGGCAAAAAGATGCGGTATTTTGTAAGAGATATCCACATTTTGCTGAAAAAATGGGAAGGGATTATGGCTAATATGAAGAAAAATTCTGGTCCAGCGATGATCTATAAGGAGCCCGGGCTGATAGAACGTACTGTTCGCGATTTCCTTACAGACGATATAGATAGGGTAATGATAGACGATGAGAGTGATTACAATGAGATGCTGGATTTGGTCGGAGCGATTTCGTCGCGATCCAAGAAAAAAATTCATTATTTTGACGAGGGCATCTCGATCTTCGAAAGATTCAATATCGAGAGACAACTCGACCAGACAATGATGAAATATGTACCGTTACATTCTGGTGGAGAGATTGTTATCGAAGAAGTCGAAGCCCTGACGGCCATTGACGTCAATACCGGAGCTCACCGCAACAAAACCGATAAATCCGATGAATCTGAAAATAAGAATTTTATCTATCAGGTTAATGCCGAAGCTGCTAAAGAAATTGCGAGGCAAATCAGGCTTCGGAATCTCGGCGGTCTGATAATCGTGGATTTTGTCGACATGAAGAATCCGCGGGATAAGAAAAAACTCTATGATCTTATGTATGAGTTGATTGGCAAGGACAGGGAACGGACCCAGATATTGCCGATATCCCATTTTGGATTGATGCAAATATCCAGACAGAGACATGCCCAGAGCACCGCCAGAGACCTGAGAGATTCTTGTCCTTATTGCAGCGGGAGAGGATTCATAAGATCTTCCAGGGCAATCAGTTTGGAGATTCAGCGCAGACTTGGCAGCATTTTGAAACGGCTCAATCACGAATTCAAAAATGGAAGTTCGGATAGATTAAAACAGCTAAGAATATTTGTTCATCCAACTGTGGTTAAATACCTTCGCGAACATTACGAAAAATTTTTAATCGACATCGAACGTAGCAATAATGTAAAATTGATTTTCAGGGCAGATTCTGCTTTTCATGCGGAAAATTTTAGAATAGTCGACATGGACAGTGACCGTGAACTAAAATGAGAAAATGTGATAGAATAGCCGTATTATGTGGTGGTTACAGCTCATCCGAGCGCGAAGTTTCGCTGAGAGGCGGCCAGGCTGTATATCTAGCCTTGAAAACGGTTCTTGATGTCATAAAGATACAGTTGGATGTGGACGAAATCCCCGATGAATTGGATTCAAATGGTGATGTGATTTTCCCGGTTTTGCACGGTGAATTTGGTGAGGATGGCCAGCTGCAGCGCCTGCTGGAGGAAAGAGGATTTAATTTTGCTGGCAGCGACTCTTACTCTAGTGCGTTGTGTATGAATAAGTTACGGACGAAGTCTGTGGCCATAGAGTCCGGCATCAATACGCCGAAATCCATTGGGCTTGAACCCAGGGAGTATAAATATGATGAGCTCGCTGATGTTTTTTTGGCCAAGCCATTTGTTGTAAAACCGGTGGGGAAAGGTAGTAGTGTAGGAGTCCACAAGATCTTCTCAGAGAACGATTGGCTGGCATGTTGTGATGAAATTTTAAAAGACCACTGGTTTGCCGAGGAGCACATCGATGGTCGTGAGTTAACGGTGCCGATTCTTGGCCATAAGGCTTTGCCTATAATAGAGATAACGCCGAAGGATGGATTTTACGACTATGAGCACAAGTACACGGATGGAATGACCAATTATACCGTGCCAGCTAGATTGGATGGTTACCTGGCGAGCCTGGCCGTTCAGTGGGCCGAAAAAATCTATGCCAATTGTGGTTGCAGAGACTTCGGCAGGGTTGATTTTATACTTTCCAGTGACGGCGTGCTCAACCTTCTTGAGGTCAATACAATTCCTGGCATGACAACCACAAGTTTGCTTCCTAAGAGCGCTGCTTGCAAGGGGTTATCGTTTACAGAGACCTGTATCGAAATGATAACACCGGCCCTGGATAGGGCAGGAATTTCATTAAAAATGTTGTCCAAGAGGTAATGTAAAGGATCGTGCGTGGGCCTAGTAAAAAATCCAGTTATTTGAAGCGCAGTCTTAGAAAATTGATTCTGTGGCTGCTGCTTATTCTGACTCTTAGCGGATTGGGTTATGTGGCCTATGTCCTTCTGGCAGAACGCTATCCAAACATTAGAAAGGCCATATTTAGCCAGCCGGTCAAAAAAATTGATTTCCTATCGGATGGCGTTCTGTCAGCCCACTGGGCAAGCGCTGTGGTTTCTGTGAAAAAAGATGTGGATATCATGGATGTAAATATCCTGGAGATTAGAGATAAGTTGAAGCTATTCAGGCAGATAAAATACGTAGAAGTAAAAAGAGCATTTCCAGATACGATAAGAATTAATGTCAAGGAGCGTAGACCAATTCTGCGCGTGCTGGTCCAAAAAAAGGACAGTGGTAAGATTACAAAAGACCAAATGTTTGTTGATTCAGAAGGTGTTGTGTTTCATGCCCTGGGATATTCAAAGGAAATGATAGCCAGGTTGCCCTATCTTGACTGTGCCATGATTAGGAAAGCCAAGCACTCTGACCAGTATGAATGTACAAATGGGATCGATGGCATTGCAACACTTATGTCCATGGCCGAAAAGGACTATCCGAACATATATTCGCAGTTTGAAGTCGTTTCCTGCGATAAGATTGATAAAAAGCGGGCAGTCCCCTGGCAGAGGATAAAAATACGCTGCAGCTTTGCCAACGAGGTGATTTTTAGTGATAACGACCTGAAAGAACAGCTGAAAAAGCTCGATTTTGTTCTTTCCGATCCGAAGGTCAGCAACAGACTTCCGCTGCTCAAACTTGATTTCACTCTTGGTAAGGAAGTTGTCGTCAAATTCAAAGATAATTATGGTGTCAGATAATCCTATGAAAGCGAAAGATTTTTTCCAATTTCCAGAAAATTTTGGACATTTCAGAGAATATTTTTCCCTGGATCAGGCCCCCTGGGAATGGCTCGTGATGATAAAGATTGCCTTGGAGGAGAAGAACTTAGCAAATCAGCCCTTGGGAGTTTACGGTGGAGTTTCACTGGGCCGTAATGTCTATATCCATCCCAGCGTCAGGTTGCCACATTTCGCGACCCTGGGTGACAATGTGTTCATAGATGAGGGGACCGAGCTGAGACCTGGGGCGTACATAAGAGACAATGTAATCCTGGGCCGCGGATGTGTGATCGGTAACTCTTGTGAGCTAAAGAATTCTATATTAATGGATTATGTGCAGATCCCACATTTTAATTATGTCGGCGATTCGATCATTGGGAATTATTGCCATCTGGGAGCCGGCGCGGTTTTGGCCAATCTTCGCCTGGATAAAAAGTGCGTAAATGTTTTGGAAAAGAGCACCGGCCTCAGGAAATTCGGCGCCATTCTCGGTGATCATGCCCAGGTCGGTTGCAATTCTGTCCTGAATCCAGGATCGATATTGCACAAAAACGCAATGGTATCGGCTTCCATGGCGTTCTCAGGCGTCCTTGCCCGCAATAAGTTAGCGTTTGTCGACAGGACCGGCCTATTGGTAATAAGGGACATAAAAAATGATGATTGACAAATTTTATTATTGTTTTATTATCAGCTGAAGATATCCTAAAACCAGGATGGGTGATTTAATTAAATTCAAGAGGATGGTGGGCCATTTGGCGGAGCAATTGAAATTAGAGGGCTTGGAACCAGATGAGGAAGGCTCATGCTATCTTGCGTTCGACGAAGATTTGATGATGAAGTGTTCCATTTTGCATGATTCGAATCAGATAGAGATGGTTTCCTACGTCGGCATGCTATCTAAAGATAGCCCGGCTGTGCTAATGGAGATGTTGAAATGCAATCACTTCTGGAGCGATACGGCCGGCGCAAATCTGGGACTGTCGACGGATGATAATACGGTAATGCTGAGCCATCGCATAGATATGGATTTTGTGGACGAAGACAGGTTTTACAAGATTGTTGAAAATTTTGTAAATGCCATGGATCACTGGAAGGTAAAATTTCCTGAACTGTATACTGTTTCTGAACATGATGTTTCTCAAGGAGTTACAACTCAAGGAAGTCTAACCACAACCGGGGATTCCGCCTTCATGATGGGAGTGTGAGTTTGTCATGGGGACTTTCGATGGGCTGAAAAAAGCGCCTATGCTTTTTTCTGGAGATATCCGGTTAAGAGCGTTGTCACACAATGACATCGATGACATCACTACCTATTTTAGCGACAGGGAAACCGTTTTTCTACTAACCTATACGCCCTATCCCTACACGCGGGACATGGCAGTGTTTTGGATCAATCACATAGATAACAGGATGGTGTGCGGTGAATCCTTTTACTGGGCCATAGATCTGGCCAATGTTTTCATCGGCACCATTGGTCTGACTCTGTTCAAGGATCATGACAAGGCTGAAATCCATTATTGGATCGGTAAGCCATACTGGGGCAATGGTTACTGTACTTCGGCCGTGCTCCTTGTAATCGATTATTGTTTCAAAGTTATGAAACTGCATCGGCTCGATGTGAACCATATGACGCGTAACGTCGGCTCACGGCGCGTGATAGAAAAATGCGGATTTATCTTTGAGGGTGAAGCTGTGGATTATGTTAAAAGGTTCGGAAAATACGAAAACGTAAGGTTCTACAGAATGCTTGCAAAAGATTCCTAAAGCCTAAAACAAAAATATTTTTTCTAAATTTTTCTAGATTTTTTTAGATTTTTCTAGGCTTTTTCCTGTAGATCTATCCGTGGAAATAGTATGGCACTTTCGGAAAACCGATTGCCTGCCAACGAATTACCAAACAGTAAGGCACTGTTCCATTGGAATTTTTCCTGGGTTAGACCAAACAGGTGAAATATTTTATCGGCCAGGGTCGGCATTATCGGATATAGAGCCGAAGCTGCGATTCTAACACATTCTGCTGCAACGGCTAACGTCGACAATAACGCCACTCTGTCACCGTCGGCAGAGGACTTTGCTAGCTTCCAGGGTGCTCTGGTTTCTATATATCGATTTGTCGCTCTTATAAACTCAAACACGTCCTCTATGGCCGAATGAAACTGCAGTTCCCTGCATTGATCTATGAATTTATTCCGGCTGGCTTCCCAGAACAACGCCATGCCATCATCATGTCCTTGGGCTTGATCATATTCCGGGCACACACCACCGCAGTAACGCGAAACCATGTTCAGTATCCTGCTGACCAGATTCCCCAGGTCATTGCCCAGATCGTTTTCGTATCTGGAAATGAATAAATCATGAGAAAAATCGCTATCTTGACCGACTTTCATCTCGCGGATAAGAAAATAGCGAACCGGATCCGGTCCATATATTTTCGCGTATTCCATTGGGTTTATCACATTTCCGATGCTTTTTGACATCTTTGACCCGGAGCAGGTCCACCAGCCGTGTGCTAAAAGTGTTTTAGGCATAGGAATATCCAGTGCATGCAACATTATTGGCCAGTATACGGCATGGGCCGGGACAAGGATATCTTTGCCTATTATATGATAGTCCACGGGCCAGTATCTTTCAAAGTCCTTTGTGCCGTAACCAACTACCGAAATGTAGTTTATCAACGCATCAAACCATACATAGGTCACGTATTGGTCATCGAAGGGCAAGGAAATGCCCCAGGATAACCTGCTTTTGGGTCGAGAAATACATAGATCGTTTACCTCGTCCGAAAGAAACTCGAGGACTTGCTTGGCCCTGAACCTGGGAAAAATAAAATCGGGATGATTATTTATGTAGCCTATCAGCCACTTTTTGTGCCTAGCTAGCCTGAAAAAATAATTGGACTCGCTCATCTCAATCACATCACCGAACACATCCTTTGGCCAAACGCCATCGACCTTATCTTTTTCGTGTAGAAACTGTTCGGTTACGGTGCTGTAATAGCCATTATATTCAGCTTTGTATATCTCACCGGCATCGAATAATTTTTGCAATATTTCACTGACAATGACCTTGTGTCGTGGTTGGGTAGTGCGAACATAGTCGTTATACAGCACCGATAGCTCTCGGCACATCGACCTGAAGTCTATGGCCGTTGCATCGCATAGTTCCTGAGGAGTCATGCCATTCTTCTCGGCGGTTTGTTGGACTTTCTGACCATGCTCATCCAATCCGGTCAAAAAATGCACATCATCTCCCAATAGCCTATGGGTTCGTGCTATCACATCGGCCAAAACTTTTTCGTAGGCATGGCCCAAATGGGGCTTTCCATTGGCGTAATCTATGGCGGTAGTTATATAAAATTTCTTCATAAATAATGGGTTAGATAGTGATGCCTGGTAAATCGTCCTAAAATCCTGCTGATGATACTAGCACCAAAAATCTAATGTTAAAAATATCATTTCCGTTGCGGAGAAAGCCAACCTTCATCTTTTATCGTATTTTTTATCCCAATAAATGTTATCATCAGATAAATTGTATACATCGTTGCCTGGGCGTATTCTTTTATAAGCGCGTTGTGAATAAGCAGAAAAATGTTGCTGAACAACCACAATACGTAACATAGCTTTAACCTAAGTGTTGCGTTCAAATAGGAGCCCCACAGGGAAATTATAACAGAAATCCAGGTCAATATCTTAACGATCTCCATAAAAAACCATTTGATTCGTTAAAATCACATAACCATATTTGTCAATCGATATTCTGTTACCATAGCCGATTATTGCCAGGTCAGTAAAAGGCTCCAGGCAGGTCTAGCAAAATAAGAATATCAACATAAATATTGTAATTTGTTAATAAAGTTACATAATCCAGCTGTTTGTTGGTGTGTTCGGCAATAGGAATGGGAAACCACCAATGGGTTTTGGCTTTAAAAGGATAGGAATGGATTATGTGGAAACATTTATTAATTAACAGGGTTACGCTGGTTGCGTTTTTTTTAGCCATGACATGGGTTAGTGATGGCTACGGTGATTATGAGCCTAGAGAATATGGTGATCAGAATTCTCCATTTGTGGCCAAACTTGGTTTGACACTATATAATACGTTGGGCGATGGCAACTGCGGCTACTGGGCCATAGCCATTGGCAATGATCCGGAAAAAGGGACCTATACCAGGGAAGATATGCTTAAAATAAGGAAGATTGTCCATCCTGATAACCCAGACGATTTTAATGATGGCTCTCTGTGGCTGGATATATTTAATTGCATGGACATTGCGCCAAGCATAGATAAGGTGATAGTTGGTTCAGGTCTTGATAAAAATAACCCCATCATGAAAGTTGGTCCAAATACTATGGGTATATATAAAGTTGATCCAAATACTATAAGTATATATACACCAGATAATGTCCATGGAGGTATTTTTGTTAATGGAACCGATGCAACCGGAAAACCGCTTGTTGGTGTAAATTGTTTGAAATCTTTTGTTGATGATATCTGGTTGCGTGGTAATAAATACGAATTAATTGAAACATTATATGGTAACAATGTAAATGCAGGGGACAAAGTTATAGAAGATTTTACTGAAAAATTTTTCAACAAATGGGTTAATATAGATGTAGCGCCACCACTTCCCGATGATAACGAAGTACCTAATGTTAATGCCAAGAAAGGGAAACCACTTCACGCAAAACTTGAACAGGCCTGGAAAGATTTTTTCAATCACCAGATTACGGAGAATAGCAAACTCCAGGATATTGTTGCCAGACCCGGAGCTATATTTATTCATAACGTCGGTGACCATTGGGTAGTGGCACTGAATAATAAAAAAAAACCTGTGCAACCACAAATATCATCTATACGCCCAACCCTCAACTCTAAAATTTCAGATTATAATTCTCAATCGCAAAAATTGGAGTCTAGAATGGATGATCTGCCACCAAATAAGCAATCGTCAGATAATTCATTATTTCTGAATCAGCAACACCAGCCACCATCGTCTGTACTTAGTATATCGAATGCCTCATCGTCGGTGTCATCTAGTCAATCGACCGTAAATGCCACCCATAATAGAGTAAAAGATAGATTAACCAGAGCTAAAAATAGCAAAAAAAAGTCTAGAAATAAACGAAAAAGATCTAGAAATCGAAAAAGAAAAAAGAAATGACCTCATCATGTTGAAACGGGTATTATAATGGAGTCATTCTTATTGTAGGTTTTTACCATGATATTCGCCGATATTTGTCATGGTAGTATTATAGATATGGAAGCCTATGATGGTCAATTCTCCGCTTGGTTGAGCCAAATAAGAATGTTAAAAAGGCAAAAAAGAGGCGCAAAAGAAGAAAATGTCCCAAGAAAAGAAAAGGAAGAATGATTTTTTTCCGGAGATAAAGTAATCGATTATAACATCTCGAAAGTAATGTTCCAAGGCGCTTTTGGGTAAAAACAGAAAACAGTGAAGTTTTTAATATAATTTTTCTATTGACATCGGAATAATAGGCCAAAAGCATGCTCCAATCCATGAGGTGAAGTTTGCTAACAAGAAGGCTTGTTACATTTGTATTTGTATCGATTGTGTCGTTGGTGTATACCGACTGCCGGGGCTATTTTATAGAAATTGGGAAATGGACTGGTGCCTATGGCGATTCTCCCTTGGCTAGACATCTCAATTTTACTCTATACGACGTAACCGGTGGTGGGTGGGGCGGCTGTGGATATTATGCCATCGCCCTAGGATTAAACCCATCTATTGGTAGGTGTAGCCGTACCGATGCCCTGGCAATCAGAAAGATTGTTTATCCAAATCTTAGTGATGATACGGATTGTTATAGCTCCAATTCAGGGCTGAATTCTTCCAGTTTTTGCTGTGGAAAGATTGCAAAGCAACTTGGGGTAACCCTAGCTATTTCAGGGTTAAAGGATAGTAATAATCAGGATAGCATAATAGTCTACGATAAAAATGACATCGGTGCCGTATATACTTCTGTGAGAACCCTAAATTTTACCGGTAGACCTGTAATACTTATCCATCACATACCGAGTAATGGTACTGTCAGCGGTAGACCTCACTGGATAGTTGGGTTGCCAAATAATTTAGGCCGCGTATCGAATAAATTCGAGGTAATACTTCCACCTGGTTACTTCCCTAGGCCAGTTGCATCGAGATACAGCTATAGCGGTAAGTCCGGCAGTAGTAGTTACCTAATTATGCAACGCAGTAGGAGCCATGGCAAAGTGAATGCGAGATTTAGGAAAAGTCGTCGGGTCAGAAAATTTATTGCCAAGAGAAGAACTCGAAAAAAGAGAAGAATTAGTAGAAAAAAAAGAAGAACCAATAAAAAAAGAAAAATTCTTATCCGGCACAGAAGTCGTTTTCCTAAACGAATAATACGGTAATTTCATTATTATTATAGGATATATAAAAAGTAAATATATGCATATATTTCTGTTATTTTACTAAAATTTTTATATAATCAAAACAGGATGGGAGCAGGTAAAAAATTCTTTGTTATTAAGAAACTAAATATATGGCTGCTGTCATTGATCGTCCTAGGCTGTAACGGCTACGGTGATCCAGATGTGACAGACATATACACTGATAAAAATGGAAACAAATATAAAAGGGTTTTAAATGAACGTGGTAAAAGAATGTCCAACCATGAGTCTATCATATCGGGCCTTGGACTGACTCTATACGACGTGTTACATTATGGTGATTGTGGATATTGGTCCATAGCCATTGCTAAAGACCCGAAAAAAGGTCGCTATACCTGGGAGGATATGCTTAGCATAAGAAATATTGTTCATCCAGATCTAGCTGATAATATAACCTCGCCTAACAGTTATTGGCTGGGTAACACCGATTGTATAGACATTGCTAGACATATTAAGAGGCCAATAATTTGTTTAAGTACAATAAGTGGTGGTTATAATAATTTTAATAATACTGTCACAGGTTATGTATGTTGTCCTGATGGTAAAGTTCGTATAGTTAATTTTCTTTATAAATATGACCAATGGCAGCGACCGATTACTAATTTAAAATGGGTTAAATGTAGTAGTTCTGATGCAAATGCGAAGATTGAATTAATTCAAAAGCTGTACGGTGGCAGTAAATCCAGGTATTGTGATATTAACAGGATTTTTACAGATTATTTTTTTCACTGTGAGAAAATTTTCGACAGAGAAATTCTGGATAAGTGGTTAACAAATGAAGCAAAAAAAACTGTACCTGGAATCGATGGCAATGGATATAGCCTGATGGACCCATTGCTTAACTATGCCTATCAGACATTTATAAAAAATGGCAATCGTAAGGATTCTGACTTTAATCCTGATTTTTTAGATGCCTGGGTCAAGTTTTTTAAAGAACAAATACCTATATATGAAAAGTTACAATCTGCCATCAGCAGTGAAGATGCAATATTCATTTACATTGAGGGTGCTTACTGGATGGCAGCATTAAAAGAAGTTACAATAAATGGCAAAACCGGATTGCTTTGTGCAGATAATAAGACAATTCGCACCACAAATAAATTGGAATCACTTACCAAAATTAATATTGATCCTAACAAAAATCGAAATATAAACTCAGCTTTTAATCCACGAAGTAATTTACGCAATGATTCCGATGGTAATTACAAAACCACTTTAGATACTGCGATTGTCAAAGTCCCCGTGGAGAGACCTCATAGTGGTAATCTAAAAACTGGCCACCATATTGTTATCAGAAAACACAAAAGTGCTAACCCAACTGACTTTAGAAAGACGACAGACAGAAACCCAACTGGTCGAGTCAGAGGCAGAAGGCGCAATGGTAATATGTTGGTTTTTGGAAAAAAAGCTAAAGGATTTGGTAAATCTAAACCCAAAAAGCACAAAAGCGATGGGCTGATCCGTAAAAAAAAAACTAAAAAAAACCGTCGCATTGACATCAGGAAGCGTAAGGCCAAAAAGAGGCGATCAATTATACGCAGAAGAATATAGTTTTCTTTCCTTTTATTAAAACTTTACATAATAAATACAACAATAAACAAGGAAAATTAAAATGAATAATGGTTTTATTAAAAAATTGAGTATATTTTTATTGTTGTTGATTGGGCTAGGTTATAATGGCTATGCTGATCCAAATGATCAAAAAACATATGTTAATGAATGGGGGGTAATCTTAGAGAAAGCTCCATCTAAATTCAATAGATATAATACCCACATAAATTCTCCACTAGTGGAAAATTTTGGTCGGGCAATATACGATGTGCCACCTTATGGCGACTGTGGCTACTGGGCCATAGCCGTCGGTAGAAGCCCGCGAAAAGGTTATTATGCCTGGGAGGATATGCTTGAGATAAGAAAGATTATTTGGCCAAATATTCCTGATTATAAGACTGCAGACTACGATTACTGGTTAGATAATGGTATGGTCGGATATGGCGATGAATCAGCACAATTGGCTCCTTGTGCTCGCATTGCCATGGCGATAAATAGACCGATAGTTACATCAGTCATTGGTGATGACATGTTGTGTGTATTTGATACCGATGGAATGGCTTATAGGTGTCGTATTGTCGACAGCGATCGTCAAAACAAAAAGATAGTAACATGTTACTGTTTTAAGTGTGTACAAACTTCCCAAGGTATTAATCATGAGTGGAATGGTGTTCAATATAGCGCTGATACATCGTTTGGACTGCTTGAAACTAGATATCCACTTGGAAATATAATTTATGGAGCAACCGGCATTAGATGTGACATGGATGAATTCAATGATGCCCGTAGTAGTTTTCTTGATGAATATTTCGAAAATTGGACCAATATATATGATATACCCGCCATGCCTAAAGTAAGGAAAGGTATAAATGCCAATAGAATTAGGTTTGAAAAGGCCTGGAATGAGTTTTTTGGCAAATGGGTAGATGCCAATATTAAGCTTTGGAGTATTATCAATGAAGGGCATCCAATATTTATTTGTCTGGACATGGCCAATAGCCACTGGGGAGTTGCATTGAGAGAAGTCTCCAGGAATGGTTATACCGGCGCACTTTGTACCGATCGCTCTTTAGTCCGCAGTGAAAATACATTTGAGTATCTTAGGAGTACCGGCAGAAAGGATCCTAATTATCAACAGCACTAGATTAGAAATAAATGAGTCAATGGGGCCTAGAAGATAACGGTTTTTGTATCTGCTTATTTCATTAGGATGTGGTCTATTTGTAAATTATTGTGATATATTCAGCTGAACATGTGTCTGTTGGTGTAGGTCTTACGCGCAATGATGGTGGATTGACCACAAGCGTGAATCATTTTACCGCAGCGCTAGGTGGTTTGGTTGTAGTGTTTTCCAGAGAAAATTCCTTTGATAGGTCCCAATTGATAGCCAAAGAGATTTATCAGGTCAGGACGAATGACAACTTCTTTGGCAGGGCATTTGCCCAGGTGGCTAGAACCAGGTTGGCAGAAGTCGAGGAGTATGTTGCAAACAGGGCAAAAATTATCACCTGCCACTGTCTGTATAGGTTTCATTGTCATTTTGTTTATAGGGTGTTCCAGAACTATGGGATACCCTACAATATAGTGTTGCATGGGGCCTTGGATAAAGTTGTCAGGGCCCATAGAGGTATGCGTAAGAGTCTGTGGCTCAATATATTTGGTAAGCAATTTCTGGCCAACGCAAGGCATGTGATCTGCGCGACCAGGACCGAAAGGACCAATGCCAATAAATTTTTTCAGGATGCGAATTACACGGATTTGTACTGGCCAACGGAGTTTTTTGAAAGTAAATGGGCGATGTTGCGCAGAAAAAGGCAAAAAATTCGGGCTAGCTATGGGATCGAGAAAGGCCATAGGGTTATATTGTGCCTTGGTCGGCTAAATAGGGTCAAAAACCCCATTGATGTTATAAAATCTCTGGCCGGGCTTCCCCTGAAAGTTGTTTTGTTTCTTGTTGGACCAGAGGATGATATATCGATTAACCAGTGTAAGGCCATCGCCAAAAAGTGCGGTGTTAAAGTCCGGTGTACCGGCTTTGCGGACCTGGAGATGAAAGAGGAGATATTTGCGATGGCAGATTATTATATTTCGCTGTCTCGGCATGAAAACTTCAACTATTCTCTGGTCGAGGCTCTTGCAAGGGGCATTCCGGCGATGGTATCAAAGGGGAATGATATCTACCAGGACCTGGCCGGTGAGCGATTTTGTCGTCTTGTTTCCAAGCCTGAGGATGTGCATTCTGTTCTGCAAGAACTTGTAAGTATGAGTAGTTACGAAACCAAGTCCCTGTCAAAATCCGCCAGCGAATGGGTTCAACGCAATATGCAGTTTTGTGATTTTAAGAACAAATTGGTAAAATTATATCAATAATTATTATATATTTTCTTGCGATGGAGCAGATATCGATACATACTCTGGCCGCATATCGATGGAAAGTGTACGTGTTAGGTTTGCCCCGAGTCCGACGGGGTTTTTGCACATAGGTGGTGCCAGGACGGCGCTTTTTAACTGGTTGTATGCCAGGCATACAGGTGGCACTTTTGTGCTGAGAATAGAAGATACCGATGCGGACAGAGATACGCAAGAAGCTGTAGATGTTATATTTAGCGGACTGCGGTGGCTGGGATTGAACTGGGACGAAGGCCCGCTGGCGGTGGAGAAGTTTGGCCCCTATTTCCAGAGCCAACGGGGGGAAATATACAAAAAATACCTTGAGAAGCTCAGGCTGAGTGGCCGCGCCTATACCAAGGATGGAGCGATTTATTTCAAAATCTCCGGCGAGCCGCAGGTCATAAATGATCTGATTCGTGGACCTGTGACCCGCAAAGAAGATAGGGATTTTGTTATCTTCAGGTCCGACGGATCACCGGTTTTCCATTTTGTTAACGTCGTCGATGACATAGACATGCGGATTACCCACGTGATCCGTGGCGAGGATCATCTGTCCAACACAAGCAAGCACCTTGAGCTTTTTAAAGCTTTTGGCGCTGAGGTTCCGCATTTTGCCCATATCCCGTTGATTCTGAAGGAGCATGGCCAGGGGAAGATGAGTAAGCGCGATGCGGGTGCGCTGGTTGAAGACTATGAGAAAAGAAGGTTCCTCCCGGCGGCGCTCAGAAATTATCTATGTCTGCTAGGTTGGGCTCCAAAGAATGACCTGGAAATCCTTCCGATTGAAGAAATTATAAAAATATTCCGGCTGGAGGACGTCAATAAAAACAATGCCAGGTTTGATGAAAAAAAACTGGCCCATATAAATTCAGAGTACATAAGGGCCATGCCGGTGGAGGAGTTTTGCGATCTGGGGGCCCAGATACTGCTCGACCAGGGCATTGTTACGAAAGCCACTGATAGAGAATATGTTTTTGATGTTTTGTCCATTTGTCAGGAGAAGGTTCGTTCCTTTGAAGAGCTGGCAAATTTTGTGAATTATTTCTTTTCTGATGACTATAAATTTAATGATGCGGACAGGGAAAAGTTAGTTAAGTTCAATCCGGAGAAGAGGATAAGCGAAGTGATCGATGGTATTGTAAACACAACGGAGTATTACAAGGAAAATTTGGAGGAGCTCATAGGTTCGTTGGCGAAGACCCATTATGTTAAAACCGGTGACTATATCCATACGGTAAGGTTTGCTGTTTCTGGAAGGTCCATTGGCCCAAGCTTTTACAGATTGCTATCCGTCCTTGGGAAAAAAAATGTTCTGGCCAGGCTGAGAAAAGCCATAAAATTTTTTCAGTGATTTTATGAAATTTTCTAGGAAAATTAACAATCTGATCGCCGATTTTCGTGGTCTACCGACGGATCAGTCCCAGGCATTTTTTCGTGAGGAGGTCTTGGTCTATAATGCACTTAAGCGTGTCTGTGCCAAGTTCATGAAGCACGCTAATAGGTCAATAAATAACAATTTAGTGGATAGCTGGGCTTTTATTATCGGGAATAAATATTTTAGCTGTTGTTCTCCGGTTAGGATTTTACCCGATGGTACGCTGATCGTGAAAGTTGATAACAGTGTGATTCGCAGCGAGTTGAGTTTCGAGACCAGGGCGATCCTTTCCCGGCTAGGCGGACTGGGTGGTTGTGACAGTATTCGCGGGATAAGGTTCATATTATAATAGGTAATAGTCAAGGAACTGGTTGACTTTTGGGCCAAAAATCTTCCTGTCCAGCTGATGATTTTGACAAATGCCGTCATTCTATCGGTTATGCTGGTTCTGATTCTTAGCATGGCCCGGGTGAATGTCGTTATTTCTTTGACTGCCAGTGCGTTAATAGGCGGAATGGTGGATGGATTCAGCTTTGAAAAGACCCTGGAAATTTTTTCAAATGGCCTTGGCGATGGGGCAAAAATAGCCCTGAGTTATGCCATGCTAGGCGCATTTGCCGCGGCGGTGGCCCACTCCGGGATTCCGGTGATGCTGGCGGATAAAATAATTCTGTCGGTAAAAACAAAAAATGCTTCTTCGAAAGACGCCGAGCGCACAAAATTCAAAGTAGTCATGCTGGTGGCCATCGGCCTGATGTCGATTCTATCAAAAAATGTCATTCCGGTCCATATTGCTTTTATACCGATATTGATACCTCCATTGCTTGGTGTGTTTTCAATGTTAAAAATCGATCGCCGCCTGGTGGCCTGCGTTATAACTTTTGGGTTGATTGTGGCCTATATGATTGTGCCCTATGGAGTTGGACACATTTTTTTGAATAATATTTTGCTCCATAACCTCAACCTGAACGGTCTGGATGTGTCGATGAAAGAGCTTATGCTTGGTATGGTTTTCCCGATGTTGGGTATGATTGTTGGTCTGATTTCATCCTGGCTGATGTATTGTAAGCCACGTGAATACAACGTCATAAAGAACGATAGCCGATGTAGTCCCAATGAAAAAGAGGGTTCATTGAAAAATGTCCTGGTATCGGTCATTGCGATGGTTGTTTCATTGATTATCCAGCTATATACGAGGAGTACCATTGCCAGTGCCTTGGTTGGCTTTTTGGTCTTTTCGGTGGGCGGTGTTGTCCATTGGGTTGATGCCGATAATGTTGTTACACAAGGGTTTAAGATGATGGCAATGATGGCATTTATAATGATAGCTGCGGCTGGTTATAGCGCTGTCATTCGAACCACAGGAGATATCGGTGAGTTGGTAAATTGGCTTGCAGCTGGCTCAACCGGCGGAAAGGCCGTTGTTTCGTTTGGTATGTTGATGATCGGGCTGCTCATAACCATGGGTATCGGCTCTTCATTTTCCACCGTTCCAATCATCGCGAGCATCTATGTACCGTTATGTATGAAAATGGGATTCAGTCCCTTAGCGACCATTACAATAGTTGCTGCCGCAAGCATTACCGGTGATGCCGGCGCTCCGGTGTCGGACACGATGCTGGGTGCAACTTCGGGTCTTGCCGCCGATGGCCAGCATGATCACATCTGGGATACGACGATTCCGGCGTTCATACATTTTAATATCCCGGTCATAGTTTTAGGTTGGATCGGGGCGTTGCTATTGTGATGGAAAACTGCCCTTTTAAGAAAAAATTTTTATCCCAGCTTAAAAAAGACGATGTGTACTTTATGTCGTTGGCTTACAACGAAGCCATAGAGGCCTGGCAGGAGGACGAGATTCCGATAGGTGCGGTGATAGTTCTCAATGGTCAGGTGATCGCTTCGGCTCACAATAATGTGTGCAGGCTTGTGGATCCGACTGCCCATGCGGAGATGTTGGCTATTACGCAGGCAGCCAAAGTGATAGGTGATTGGCGCCTTAATGAAACCAAGCTTTATGTGACAAAGGAACCCTGCCCAATGTGTTCCGGTGCGGTGGTGATGTCCAGGATTGGCGAGGTGATTTTTGGCCTCGGTGATAAAAAAATGGGATGCCTCGGTGGTGCTGTGGATCTCGGTTTGATCGATAAAATTAATCATCGGCCGATGGTGCGTGGCAATGTCATGGCAGAGGAATGTCATGAGCTGGTCAAATCTTTTCTCGAGAGGAAGCGTTAGCCATTCGAAACTTGTTTGTGAAAATTCTTGCAAGTGCCGATGAATTTTCATCATTCACGGCGCATTGCCCGGGTGGCGGAATGGTAGACGCTGAGGACTTAAAATCCTTTGTCCGTAAGGACGTGCGGGTTCGAGTCCCGCCCCGGGCACCAAATGTTTTGGTTTCGGGATGTAGCTTAGTCTGGTAGAGCGCTACGTTCGGGACGTAGAGGTCGCTGGTTCGAATCCAGTCATCCCGACCAAGGAGAGCCGTTTCGGTGAGCAAAACCAGTGATGATTCTAGGGAATACAATGGAAATGTTAGTTCCCTGGCTGCCCCATGCCTTGCCTGGACAAAGTCTTGACCGGGCTTCTAATTTTTGTATGATTAGTTCCTAGCTGGGTGGCCCGTAATGGATTCGATGGATTCTTTAGAAAATTTAGAAAAAAAAATTTTGCCCGTATTATATAACGCGCTCAAGGACATGAGCAACCTGAAAGTTGATTTGCCCAGATCCTGTTTGTTGGCCACAGAGATAGATGGACTAGACAGCAAATCCTCTCCGGAGAGTTTGATCAGAAAACTGGAAGCTGCGAGAAGTACTTTGATCTGCAATGACATACGCATAAACTTTGTCCATGAGGATGGAACAAGTGAACCGGTGGGTAAATTGGTCCCAAAAATTATGCTGAGTAAAACAAGGGATCACGGTATCAAGCCACAGGATGTCGTTGTCATTACTGTGGATGCGACTTTTAATAAAGGATTTAATGACCTGGATGCCTTGACAAGCGGCTTCGCCGGGATTCTGAAAGCCTACGTGGATAATTTTAGAGCGAAAAACGACTCGGACTATTCGGTGTATTTTGAGTTATGCGATGAATTTTTTGTTTCAAAGCTAGCTATAAAACTCGGTTTTTTACCCGGGTGGCTTGATCATGTAATGGCCAGCGGAAAGCAATATCAACAGCTAAAAAATCACTCATTGTTTCTGATTGATAGGTTCTTAGATTTCGATAATTACGGCACTCTTCCCATCGATACCTTGGTTTCCTTTGACTGTAAAGTTCAGAAACAGAACATTTGTCCTGGCATCGTTCCGCGGAATTGGCCAGAAAATGCCGTAACCATGGTATTTTATTACCCGATTTGGAACAGAAATGTCGATATTGAGCATATATACAGAATGGAGGGGCCGTTCTGGAATAAAAATGCCCCGGATAACACAAAAATTTTGCTTGACGAATTTTCACAAAAATATATCGAGCGTATTTCTGATCAAAGTAATATTCTCAAGATTTTGGAACAGAGATAGATAGATAGTTGGTTATTGATCGCTACTGGTAGAATTATATGCGGAGTATTATTGGTTCGGTGTTTGATTAAAAAATGTTAAAGATTTTAAGCATGGATATTATCCTTGATAACCATCAGCAGGTGATATCTCTAATTTCATATATCGTTGGTACGTAGTATGTTCGATCTTTGTTTATTTTTATTTTTTCTGGCCATAGTTGTTATTGTATATCAGTGCGTGGTCGTGGCTAATCTCAAGTGTAATCTTGGTAGAGAGCGCGAATCAAACATGACAAAAGGTGCTTTTGTTGGGTTGATATCTCATGAATTCCGTACGCCGATGGCTACTATAAAAGCGTCTTCTGACTTGATTGCTAATTTTAGAGATCGGTTGAATAGGCAGGAGGTCGACGAGAGTTTAAAAAATATATCTGACTGTATCCTTCGAATGACCAAGATGATGGATGACATCTTGTTGCTCGGGAAGATGCAGAGCAATCAGATAAAGTTTCATGCCAAACTGGTCGATATCGTGGCCTTACTCCATGATGTAATAAGGGATGTGGATAATGTATCTGATAACAATCGTGTGGTGATGATAAGCAATGTGGGCGAGAAATATAACCTTGTGCTCGATCCTACGTTGATATATCATATAGCCTCCAATTTGCTGAGCAATGCGTTAAAATATTCCGAAGACGACAAAAAAGTTGAGTTGCACATTGACGTTAGTGATGGGGTTCTTAGCATAGAAGTGGTAGATCAGGGTATTGGCATTCCGAAAAACGAGGTTAAGCATTTATTCGACCTGTTTCATAGGTGTTCAAATATTGGCAATAGATCTGGTATAGGCATAGGATTGTTTATGATAAGGCAATGTGTTGCATTACATAAAGGCACGGTGACGTTAAAAACCTCAGAAAACGTTGGTTCCACATTTACGGTTCGTATTCCTGTATACAATCAGATCGTATCATCTGATGAAATCGAGTAGCAAAGTTTTATTTATAGACGATGATAAAATTTTTCTAGATACGCAAACTAAGTTTCTCAGACTTAGTGGATTCGAAGTCGTCAAGGCCGAAAGTGGTGAAGATGGTCTGGTTAGTCTCAGTAATGAAATGCCAGACATTGTTGTATGCGATATGATTATGGAAAATTTTGATGGATTCGACTTTTTAAATAGGTTTTCGACCACAGGATTTTTTAAAAAAATACCATTTTTATGTATTAGCGGCTATACCGTTGAAAGTATGGCCAGTAGATGTATGAGTTATGGTGCCGATGGATACCTAAAGAAACCCATTGATTGCAATGTACTTAAGTGCGCTATCTTTGTACTTATCGATTCCTATTCTGTATAATTTTACGGATTTTTTGGTTGATATTAATTACTTTTATTTCGAGAGTTTTCGTGTTGACCCATTGGCTGAAAACCTCACTTGTTTACTGGTAATGGAGAGATGACAGAGCGGCCGATTGTGCAGCACTGGAAATGCTGTGTACTAGTAATAGTACCGAGGGTTCGAATCCCTCTCTCTCCGCCAGAGGCTGCTAGATTTGTAGGTATTTGTCCTTGTTTTATAAATTGATTGATAAAGCACTTGGATGGACTGTTGAGGCCCATCCAATTTAGCGTTGATCTTTAATGCTATTAGTTGTTAGCCAGATTAATGAAATCACTAACCAGCTTTGCCATAACATCGGATTTATTAATATCAGTTGCGGATGTTCTTGCAGCAATACTATTTAATATCGCAATTGTCTTTTCTATACTTAGGTTGCGCTGTTCAATCGCATTCACCATTTGCAGCCCAAAATAGAATGCCGATGCTACACTATTCCTATTGGCATCATTATGCTTTTTAAAAAAATCTAATTTATCGCCATAATTATAGTCCATTTTGAATAACATTTTATATGCAAGGCTAGCATTAAAACAGGGATATTTACCATCGGGTCCGGTTTTTGAATAAAATTCTATTGAATCTTTTTTAAATTTAGGCTGAGCAATGAATTTATGCGTGCAAATATATATTGCAGTGACAAAAAGAAATGTTGTATTGCCAACACTATTAAATAAGGCCTCATATTTGAGGGGCTTATTTATTTTTGAATATTCATCTAGAAACCCGCAAATGAATGCTGTAGGATTAAAATTTTTATTTCTATTATCCTCAAGATCACCAAATAATCCATAAAAGAGGCTTTTGATATCATCGTTCCTAGAAGTATCAAAATCTATTATACTGATCCTGTCGCTAACCTCATCGTAGTATATGTTACCAAGGTGTAAATCACCATGGTTAAATTCGTTTTTATGCATAGCGCCTACGGCACTACCAATTTTTCTGCCAATTTTCATAAGTGTATCTACGCTTTCGTTACTTAAATTATTGCCTTCATTATATAATATACGGGAAACAGGTTTTCCTTTTGCCATGGGCATAAACTGCAACACGGTGTCGTAGTTTGGGTTAAGATCGGCATCAGAATTATCAATGTTTTCATATAGCTTAACAATAATGATGTCGTTAGGGTTACTTTTATTGAGTAACCCAAACTTAGTAGGATATTTATAATCTGCGCTATTTCTCATATCATTTCCTGGTTTATTTAAAGCGTCAATGATACGCGTTGATCCAAAAAAACCACTGTCACCCTTGGAGAAATTGGATGATTTTATAATAAAGGGTTCAGTATTATTTTTTAATGTGGCCTTGAATATTTGTGGGCCATCTTTATTTTCATTTATAGATTTTTCACATTCTTTCAGTTCCTCGCATTCTATATTGGTTATATTGACATAGGTACACTTACTAACGAAATTTTTTACAATATCGATGGTTATGGGCCTTGGATTAGCAACTGGCTGTGATGGCGTAGTTGATGGAGCAACTGGAGGCTTAACCGTGGCAGCTGGTT
>JAITBP010000006.1 GCA_031283585.1 Puniceicoccales bacterium | reverse complement strand
TTCTGTATGGTGTCGAAATCGATACAAAACATATTCACATTATAACTATTGCAAAATTCATACATAGACTTTAGCATTACGGTTGCCGATCGAATAAGTTCAATGGAACGATACAATTTTTCATATTCATTATAAGAGTATAGCCTATCCACATTGATCAGGGTTAAAAATGATACAAGCTTATTAAAGCCATAACGAATATCATACGGTATGTCGTATTTTACATTTTCCATGTGTTTGACATCTTTTGTGAAATATCCATTGTGTGCCTGTGTCAGAAAAGATTTTATGCCTATTAATATTTTATTTATAACATCAGCACGACTATTTATATGAGTCATCATATTTAAGTACATATAGGAATTATTGCCAAAGTCTTTTAATACACTATCCTGAGTCCTAGTCGTTCCGGATACTTTATCGTTAATATTCTTATAGCTTCCACAGGATATTTTAATAAAGTCGCATAACTTATCCATAGGTGGAGCTATTTTCTTGTCTATATAGGCTTCCATGTTGAGTATTACCTGATTTTGAGCATCGTTATGTGATGTGTTATTTTTTAGGCAAGAACGCATGTAGGCCTTTAATATGTTATATACTCCTATGTTGAATAACGCCAATGTGTCATTCATTAGTTTTTCCTGATTGGCATAGTCGAGCCCATTAGCCATCATTATTTTTGTGCATTTTGCCAGGGTTTCATTCTTTATGTTATTTAATTTTTCTTCTGTACGACTTTCGCTTAATGAATGTAATTCATTACGGAAGTTTTTTATTGCTGAACTAATTTTCCCATAGTTATTAAAATCGAACACCTTTTTTAATTTTTGTAGGCCGCCTATATTCTTTCCTATAGTATCATCTAAAGCACTAATGTTATTTATAAATTCGGTTAGAGAATGTTTCAGTGCAGCTAGGTCATTTTCATGTGTTATTTTTTTATAATACTGTGGTAAAATCTCGTCTTTAAAAAGGTTTATTTTGCTTTGAAGATTAACATTTTTTTCATCATTTGGATCCAATTTTGGCAATTTTTTATGCGCTATTTCTATTTCATAAAAGGCGATAGATGTTAGTAGCTTAAATGCTGTCTTTATGCTCTCTAACTTAGCTTCTGAATCATCATTATGTACGTAATCGGTTGGCTTAGTATTTGTAGGTGCACGAAACCAGTTCTTGAATTTAATAAATGAGCTACTACCTGCTATAACACTGGGTGGAACATTGATACCAATCAAAGAAAAACATAGAACATAAAAAGAAGCTCGTTTAATAATTATCCCATCCATATGCCTTATAATTTTAGTATTAGCTGATACTATGTCAATATACTAATGTTTTATTAGTAAACTATGTTTTCTGTCAATATGAGCTCTATGAATTTATTTGGGTTAGGATAATGGCGACGGTAGTTTCTTTTCCTGGATTTCCTTGGTGATTATTTCTATGATTTTTTCGAGGTCGATTGTCCCAGCCACGTATTTGTTTACCCTTGAGCGAACGGCCACGGTTCCACTCTCAATTTCCGATGGTCCGACGATGAACATGTATGGAACCTTATCCAGTTCGGCTTTCCTTATTTTGGCACCGAGCTTTTCCGGCTCTAGGTCAATGCAAGCTCTTATGCCGTTGCTATGCAATCTATTTTGAATGGTTTTGATTTCTTCTAGAACCGAGTCATTGATCGACAGAATGCGTACCTGTTCCGGGGCCAGCCAGGTGGGAAAATTTCCACCAAAATGCTCGATGAGTAGGCCACAAAATCTTTCCAGTGAACCGAAGGGTGCCCTGTGGATCATCACCGGCTGATGTGGTTTATTATCGCTACCGATGTAGGTCAATTTAAACCGTTCCGGGAGGTTATAATCCACCTGGATAGTTCCCAGTTGCCACTCGCGGCCGATGACGTCCTTGACCACAAAATCTATCTTTGGCCCATAGAATGCAGCTTCGCCTTCTTCCAGTGAAAATGGTACATCAAGGGATTCGGCTGCTCGCTTGAGCGCATTTTCCGCGCAAATCCACGACTCATCGGAGCCAATGTACTTTGAAGAGTCCCTGTCACGCAGGCTTACCCGAACCCTGAAGTCCTCCATGCCAAGTGTCTTAAATATCAGACGAACCAATTGGAGGCACTGGTTTATTTCATCGCCAAGTTGTTCTTCGGTGCAAAAGATATGCGCGTCATCCTGGGTAAATCCTCGGACCCGGGTCATGCCACTCAATTCACCGGATTGCTCCCAGCGATATACGGTGCCGAATTCGGCCAATTTCACCGGTAGCTCGCGGTAAGATCTTGTTTTTGAGGCATATATCTTTATGTGACCGGGGCAATTCATCGGTTTTATCAGGAACCCATCGAGTTTACCATTTTCCAGACCTTCCATCATCTCTTTGCATGAAACATTGTTATCAAGAAGTTTTTGCAGTGTAACGCGTTCCGGAATTGGTGCATATTGGGCATCTTGGTAATAGGGGAAATGGCCGGAGGTTCTGAATAGGTCCAGCTTAGCCAAATTTGGTGTTATAACCTGGGAATAGCCACGTTTTTCCAGTTCAGAGAGTATAAATTTTTGCAATTCATTGCGAATTATTGTGCCATTGGGAAGCCATAGAATCAATCCCTGGCCGAATTCATCATCTATCATGAACAGTTGCATTTCCTTGCCGATTTTGCGATGATCCCGTAGCCTGGCTTCTTCTGTCTGTTTTAGAAATAGGTCCAGAGCTTCTTTGGAATCGAAAGCTGTGCCATAGATACGTTGCAATTGTTTATTGTTTTCATTGCCCCGGTGGTAGGCGCCGGCAATGCTAAGCAGCTTTATTGCCTTGATTTCGTTGGTGTTAGCCACATGAGGCCCTCCACATAGGTCGACAAATTCACCGTTTCTATATAGAGAGATTTCTTCTCCCTCCGGAATATCGTCCAGGCGTGATAGTTTATATTCTTGTTTTTTGTCTAAAAATAACTTCCTGGCCTCTTCTTTTGTGATGATAATCTTCTCGAAGGCCTGGTTGTCTTCTATAATGGCAAGCATCTCTTTCTCTAGCAATGGCAGATCATCGGCTGTGAACTTGTGATCTGTGTCAAAATCATAGTAAAACCCTGTTTCGGTCGCTGGTCCTATGTCAAATTTAGCGGTCGGGAACAGCCTTCCTACAGCGCTTGCAAGCACATGGGCTGCCGAGTGTCTGATCTTTAACAGAACTGCAGAATTTACCATGATTTTCCCATTACAAAGATATGGGAAACCCAAGTCAAGAAATAAGAATTTTTACAATTAACCGGTAAGGGCTATTGGCCAACACAGGATCATATTGGCTTATTAGTAAAGCAAATCAGGGTTTAGCAAAATCGATTGATCGCTAGGTTTGGTTGTAATTTGTACCCAGCGATCTAAATATGGTCAAAACTATTTACCTTATCAATATCTTTAGTTTTTTAGTTTTTATTAGGATTTAGCAGGAAATGTATCTCGTTATCAGTGGTTGTAAGTATAGCAATGCTATAGGGTGTAATACCTTGTGCTGTGGTACCATCACGCATAATAATATTTTTGCATGGGTCGTTCAATATATCATTCTGATTAATGGTATTGCTAGCGCAGCCATGGATTGTTATCAATCGGATAAACTCTTTATTTGTGGCGCCAAAATGCAATGGGGTGCCATCTTCAACTCCAATGACATTACGGGAATTATCATTCTTTTTATATTTATAATCGGCTTTGGCCAGTAATGCATTTCTGATCCTTTCTTTTCCTAGCCATTTAGATTTATCTAGTAGCATTTTCGCGTATTCATAATTATCTCCCGGTTTGCTGCTAAGAATATTCCCATGGCCAAGGATGTGAAGCGGCGTTACATTTCTCATCTCCACGAGATAAGAATCAATATCACAGGTGGCATTTAAAATATCTATATTATTATTTTTTGCAATGTCGGTTAAAATATTCTGCATATAGATTCTAGCCTTTTGGTTAACAAAATGAGGAATTATTGAAAGGATATATGGAGTGCACCTGGTTATTTTGACAAAGCCACTAACATTTAGGTTAAAAGTGCATGTGCTATTAATAATTTCTGACAAAGCAGGTTTATCTAGGGTTTGGGCTGCATCGAGTATGGCCTTTGCAACATCTCTATTCTCACTATTCATTGCTAGGATAAGTGGTGTGCAGTCATTGACTTCATAGGTTCCTGAATCTTGCGACCATTCTATGGATGTTTTGTAGACTGCTTTGGACAAAAGCATGGCTTTCAGCGCATTTTGGTCACCTTTAAACGCTTCTAGTAGTACGCCGATGGCATCTGTTCTACAATGCGCAATCATCCTATGTAGAATTGTGCTATTTTCAATATCAATAAGCTTGGAAAGCTGGCCCATACTTTTTGTAGTAAATTTACCAGTAGATGCCTTCAATATGCTGTGAAGTTTATTTTGTTCTTTTGCAATGTTAAGTAACTCTCTTGCAAAATCCATATTGCCAATGGCTATTGCAAATTCCAATACGGTTAAATCTAGATCAGGTGTACACACCAGCTTATATGGACATATTGCTGATATGTTGAAGGTTTTGTGGCCCTTAATAGTTTTTAGTAGATTTATTCCAACCTTACTAGGCTTTAATATTGCAGCAAGATGTAGAATGGTAAAAAATTTATCACTGTTGTTATAATTAATTTTTACGCACGGACTTTCCAGGCCTTCGTTAGCGAGTTTAGAATAATCTATATAAATGGTTTTTTTAATATCAGTGTGATTATAAGTATCATAAATTTTTATGTTTGTATATTCGATTATATCCGACGTTGTATTTTTTCGTACTTGGCAATCCCTGTTCTCATTTGTTAACAACCCAGAAATTGTATTTGTAATATTTTTAACATCGTCCTGGGTTAGTGTATTAGATCTAGCTACCGGTGCATTCGGCGTAACTTGTTGTTGAGAAAACACTGGTTTTAGGTCGGTAATGGCCTGGTTAAGTTCTTCTCTAACAGCACGGTCATATAGCTTGTCTGCCAATTCATTAAGAGTCAAATGGTTGTCGTTGAGTATTACACAGCGACTATTCAGGCCGTTGGTGACGAGTTCCATGTAGTCTATGATAAATGGATTAGCAAGTAATCCGGTGTATTTTATTTTATGTGGGTTACCGGGTTCTTGAGTAATTTGCCCGTCTAGGATGTTATTAATGATTCCTCTTACGATACCAATCAATTCGACCTGACCTTTATTCAATGTCGGCTGAGAACTTTGGTGTAGCAGAGCTGACTTGGTAAATACCGGTGCCGATCCAGGATGATATGCCTGTGGAGACTGATATGCCGATGGTTTAGGTGCTACTATCTTGACTGGTTGATGTGCTGGCGTATAACTCGGTGGATAGTGAGGTGCTGTTGGTTGCTTATATAGCGGCTGGGGCGGCTTAGGTGCTGACTGAGAATACTGTGTTTCTAGGTTTTTAATGATATTTAGAAGCGTTTGTTTAGCATTAGCGTATAGATAGTCTGCCAGTCCACGGAGAGTCAGATAACCGCCATTGAGTATTACGCAGTCACTATTCAGGCCTTTGGTGACTAGATCATTATAGTTTATGTCAAGAGTTGCATTTTGGCCTTTAATTATAGCGTTATTAAATTTAGCTATTTTCTTGGTTTCATCTAACGTGTATTCGCAATTATGGTTTGAATTTAATACTAAACAAAGTGCAATATCATCAAGAATTAGCTGTACCTGCGTTAACGTTATCTGCGGCGGAACTGATGTTGGAGGTTGTGGCCTATGTTCCGATGGGTGTTGTGGTTGCTCACTTGTCAGCATCGGCGCAGAACCCTGTGGTTTCTGATATGTGGCCGGCTGATGTGCTGGCGTAGGACTCGCTGGATAGTTAGGTGCTGTTGGTTGATTATATGGCGTCTGGGTCGGCTTAGGTGCTGGCGAACTTGCCGGCACCGTTGGAGTTTTTGATTTGTTTAGTTGCTCATAATACCCATCAATCTGTGTAATGGCACCTTTAAGGTATTCTCCAACATACTTATGTAGCTTGTCTGCCAATTCGCGGAGAGTAATACGGTTGTCGTTGAGTATTACACAGCGACTATTCAGGCCGTTGGTGACGAATTCCTTATAGTCTATGATAAATGGATTATCAAGTAATTTGGTGTATTCAGTTTGGTATAGGTTACCGGTTTCTTTAGCATTTTTATAACCTAGGGCAACATTAATGGTTTCTCTTACGAACTCAATAAAATCGATCTGCTCACTTGTCAGCATCGGCGCAGAACCCTGTGGTTTCTGATATGTGGCCGGATGATGTGCTGGCGTAGGACTCGATGGATAATGAGGTGCTGGTTTGGCTGGCTGAGAATACTGTGCTTCTAGGTTTTTAATGATATTTAGAAGCATTTGTTTAGCATTAGCGTATAGATAGTCTGCCAATCCACGGAGAGTCAGATAACCGCCATTGAGTATTACGCAGTCACTATTCAGGCCTTTGGTGACTAGATCATTATAGTTTATGTCAAGAGTTGCATTTTGGCCTTTAATTATAACGTTATTAAACTTAGCTATTTTCTTGGTTTCATCTAACGTGTATTCGCAATTATGGTTTGAATTTAATACTAAGCAGACTGCAATATCATTAAGAATTAGCTGTACCTGCGTTAACGTTATCTGCGGCGGAACTGATGTCATAGGTTGTGGCCTATGTTCCGATGGGTGTTGTGGTTGTGGAACTGATGTCGGAGGTTGTGGCGAAGTTATTGATGATTTCTCAGCCTGATTTAATAATTCTATTATATCATTTTTATTGAAAAACTTTGCAATTTGATGAGGTGTTGGATTTATAAGATGTTCGTTTTTATAGATCATATGGTTACATGCATCCCAGATGCTATTTATTTTATAAGTTTTTGCTGTGGTGAGTAATTTGTTTACAATAGCTACATTGCCATAGAATATTGCCAATAAGAATGGTGAACAATTACTTGTTTCGAATTCGTCGTATTTGATATCTGTTTTTGTATTTAGTAGAAGACCAATTTTGTCTTCGAGAGCATCCAGAATGTGCTGTGTAATTTTATCCGAGCTTTCTGAAAGGATTGCTCTGTGCAGGATAGTATATTTTTCCTGTAAGCCTGTGGTTAAGATTTTGGTTTCCTGTAGATCACAAATTTTATCGAGTTGATCTTTATCTTTTGCAATATCTAACAGTTTTTTTACAACATCTTCTCTGTTAAAGTATATGGCAAAATATAGTGGATTGACATTATATTCCAGTTTATCTATGGTGAATCTGATTTTTCTGGATACATCTATCTTTTGGTCCTCTTGGATCACTTCTAAAAAGCTTATTCTGCTTTCATCTGTGAGCGCTGTGGCAAAATGCAAGAGGTTGAATACGATAGGGTTTGAGTCTAGGTTTCTAATTTCAACACAGGGACTTGATATTCCTTCTGAAGCGATTCGGTTGTAGTCAATGGTTACTGTTACTTTTTTATCGTCAATGATAAGTCCTGCATATTTAATTTGCTTGGATGTGGCTACGTTGGTTAGTGGGACGAATTTGTTATCACATAGAGCCCTATGGATTTTATCTCCGATCCTGGTCATGGTACCAATCGGCATCTGTGGTATTGATGATGGTTGTGTTATGATAGGCCTATTATAGTTATAGGAGCTTGTTGTTGTGTATAGGGTTGTATTTGGTTGAGGCAAAGATCTTGCTTTTCTATTGATGTTTATTCCTTGCATGCTAATCTGGCGATTGCTTCTATTTTTTTGTCTTTCCCTCCTTGCCCGTCTCCTTCGTTGCATCATGTGACGTCTTCTATTTCTTCTCCTATTGGAGGCATTTATTCTCATTGTTGGTTGATTTGCCAGGGCAAGGCATTCAATTCCGTCGAGTGCCAGTAGGCATTGACCTAGTGCTAGTATAGCTACAAATGATTTAATTGTTTTAACCATAACGACATCCTTATCAAAAAGCAAAAATAATGAAATTAAACATATTTACAATTGTAAACATTGCATATTAGGTAATTTTTCTTGTTTGATTAGCTTAATTTTAATTAGCCTGTGCATTCAGCAATTGCTTATAAGCTTCGTTTTTGAAGAAGCTTGCGATATCGGCAGCGGTAATATTTTGTTGTTTTTGGCCATCCTGCGATTTGAACTCATCGCATTTTGCGTTTAACAAATCGGTTTTGCTATCTTTGCTGGTGCTTAGTATCAAATCGATATAGTCAAGATTGTTTTTATAGGCTGCTACAAAATGTAATACGGTACCGTTTGTGATAGCGATATGGGTGTTACCTTTGGTTTCGAGATCAGCCTTGGCCAACAATGCTGCCTCGATATTTTCCGAAATTTTATCTGACTTTAATAATTTTTCAATAGCGGAACGAATATTTGGGAAGACCGCTGCGCTATGAAATGGTGTTATGTTCGTGAGTTTTACCGTATTTGTTTCTAGTAGATCGCATTTCTCGGCCAGGATATCTATGCTTATGTTATTAGCCTGCGCGGCCTTGAGTAATATATCTGCATCACTTTGGTAGCATAGCGCGAAAAAAAATGGTGTGCAACCGTTTATTTTGGTATCATTTGCTTCAAAACCACATTTTTCGCCAAAAACACTTAGGTTATGCGCCTGGGCAACTTTTAGCAATGCATTTACAATATTTTCATATTTATAATATACTGCTAGGAAAAGCGGTGTGGTATCAGCTATTTTATAATGATTGTCTCCTTTGACTTCTATTTCAGCCTTGGTTAAAAATAGAGTTTTTAGCATTTCTTTATCATTTTTACAGGCTTCTATTATGCATAGCGATATTTTTTCTAACTTGGATGCAATCGCCTTGTGGAGGATTGTGCCGTTTGTTATAGTAAGATCGCCGAATTGCAATTTATCGATTAATAGAACGTCATTTAACTTGTCCTGCTTTTTAGCAATGGCCACTGTTTCTCCTATAATGGCTGTGTTATTATTATGTATTGCAAAGTCCAACGGCTGTATGTCCGTGTATTTTTGACCTTTGAAAGTAAATGTGCAGGCTACGGATATGTCAAATGTTGGGCAATCTTTGATTACATTTAGTAGTTTTTTGCCGGAAGTGTCCGATAGTAATGTGGCCAAATGTAAAAGTGTAAATTTTGTTGATTGTCCGGTGTCCGGTGTAATCTCAACCGAACTATAGGCCAATCCTTCCTTGGCAATTTTATCATAGCCAACGGTGATGGTCAGGGAACTGTTATCAGCAAATTTGCGCTTATAGTTTATGGGGCCTAATGCATCCGGATTTAATGTGGATTTAGCTCCATCGAGTAATATCTCATCTACTTTAGCCGCAATGGTTTTGATTTGATCTTTTGATAAATTCAGAGTATCCGCAGGAGCTTTGCTAGCCGTCGATTCACCGGCCGGGGCAGATTTTTGGTCACCTGGCTTAGCATCCTTTTGGTTATTTGCAAGTTTGATATTAGAGTGTGGATTTTGGCCTTTAACTTTTATTTTACCATCTTTTGCATCATCCTTTTTAGCCGATTCTTGATTTCCACCGGGCCTTTGTTTATCTACCTTATAGGTAATTGCTTTTGATGACTCGCCGGAGACTATTTTGATTATTTTTTTATTGCGTTTTTTCTTATCCCAGCCGAGGATTCGTTTCTTCCGGATGGAAACATTAGATTTTTTACCGTTACTATCAACGGTAACGTTTGCCTTTATATTACCTGCCAAGCAGGCAATAAAACCATATTTTTGTAAACATGGTGTTAAAATCAATATAAATGCAAGTGATCTAATTATTTTTCCCATATACACACTTTGTGATTATGCAGTGTGTAAAATATGTAAAAGTTTGCAAATAAAAAATAGCCGCAGGTATATACGCGAATTACTTACTCGCCAAGTTGGAATCTGACAAATCTGCTAATTTTTATATTTTCACCGATTTTTGAAATATATTCGATCAGTAGATTTGAAATCGTTTTATCCTGGTCTTTTATGAAGCTTTGGTTGAGCAGACATACCTGATTAATCCATTTGTCTATTTTGCCGTGGACTATTTTTTCGATGGCAACCGGAGACTTACCGCTGGCCTGGACCATGGCGATTTCTTTTTCTTTCTCTATTAGGTTTTCTGGAACGTCATCTTTTGAGATAAACAGCGGATTGGAAGCCGCGATATGCATGCATATATCATGGGCAAGTTGTTTAAAATCAGAGTTTCTGGCGACAAAATCTGTTTCGCAGTTCAGTTCAAGCAGCACACCAATTCTGCCGCCGTGATGAATATAAGACTCTATTATGCCTTCGGTGGTCTGGCGATCGGCTTTTTTAGCAGCAGAAATTGCTCCATTTTTTCGCAGGGCTATGATTGCCTCTTCGATGTTACCGTTGGTCTCGACCAGCGCTTTTTTACAATTGATAATTCCGGCACCGGTGCGACTGCGCAATTCACCTACCAATTTTGCACTTATTTCGTTCATTTGGGTGACTTTCCTTCCTTAGGGTTCATTTCTTTTCAGGTTCTTTTGACTCCGTTTTTGTTAGGACCTCTTTGGTTTTTGTTTCACCGCTGCCTTTAACCTTGTGTGGCATCCAGGTTTTGGTTCTACCGGTTGCTCTGTCGGCCGATTCTATCTCGTCGGCGATGGTAACATTTTCAGCGGCTTTCGCAAGTTGTTCATCCATAACAACCGATTGCTCGGATATCATTTCGTCTTTTTCGATAATTTTTTTATTTTTCTTTATATCTTGCTTTTTTATCGAATATCTTTCCAGGCCAGTGGCTATGGATTCTGCAATGGCATCGATGATTACTTTTATTGATTTCGACGAATCATCGTTACCTGGGATTGGGTAGGCTACCTGGGTCGGATCCGAATTGGTATCCACTATGGCTATCACCGGAATGCCTATTTTGTTTGCTTCGGCAACGGCTATGCGTTCCATTTTAATGTCAACCACAAATATGGCCGATGGTAGGTCGTTTACTTCCACCAGGCCCTCAAAATTTCTACGCATGCGAACCATTTGGCGTCGAATCACCGAAGCTTCCTTTTTTAGCATAGAGCCGAGCGTTCCGTTGGTTTCCATTTCAAGAAACCGTCGATATTTATTCAGGCTCCTCTTAACCGTATCAAAGTTGGTAAGGCCACCGCCTAGCCAGCGATTGACACAAAAAGGCATCTTCAGTGAATTGGCCGTTTCCTGGACAATACTCTGGGCCTGTTTTTTAGTTGCAACGAACAGAACATTTTGGCCACTAGCCGCCAGATCTTCCAAAAATTCACAGGCGACGGCCAGACATTTATGAGTCTTTTCCAGATCTATGATAGAGATACCGTTTCTATGATCGTAGACAAAATTCCTTGATTTCGGGTTCCAACGTCTCTTCTGGTGCCCTAGATGCACCCCTGCCTCAAATAACTCACTGATTGTTACATTCATACAAAAACTCCGTACCCAACAAATGGGCCTTGGATAGATATTGACTTACCCTGGAGAGTGGTGTTAAAAATTTTTCGACAGGCAAGCATTTTATGATAAAATTATGCTAATTTGTCACAATATTCATAATTTTGTGCCTGATGTATATTTTTTTGACAATATTTTTATTAATTAGATATTTTTTCAGATTATCTAGCTTCAGTATGGAGGAAAAAATGTCTTCTTCGGTGGCATCGGCGGAGATCAACATATCCCCTCGGACTTTTCCATTTATCTGTATGATTAGCTTATAGCTATCGGTTTTTGTTGAAATGTCTTCGTAGGTCGGCCACTGGGCGAAGTATATGCTGGTTTGTTCGCCTAGTCTGGCCCAGAGCTCTTCGCTGAAATGTGGGGCGAACGGTGCGAGTAATTTTAGGAAAGTTTTAGCTGTTTCCAGCGTCATACCATCACTTTTGCCTAGGCTATTTATAAATATCATCATCTGGGAGATGGCGGTGTTGAAATGCAACGCCTCCAGGTCATCGGTTACTTTTTTTATGGTATGGTTCAGAAGATTTGTAATTTCTTGGCTATCAGTGGCTTTGAATTGAATCAGCTGGCCATCGCTCCGGATATATTCCCTCCAAACTTTTTTCAGAAACCGATGGACACCTTCGATGCCGGTTGTGTTCCAGGGTTTCATGGCATCCAGTGGGCCAAGGAACATTTCATAGAGCCGTAGAGAGTCGGCGCCGTAGCGTGAAATTATTTCGTCAGGGTTTATAACATTTCCGCGGCTTTTTGACATCTTTGTTCCATCTTCACCAAGAATTATTCCCTGATGAAATAGTTTTTTGAAAGGCTCTTTGCCTGAGGTTAGGACGCCGATGTCGTACAAAAATCTGTGCCAAAATCTTGCATAAAGCAGATGGAGCACCGCATGTTCGGCTCCGCCAATGTAAAGATCAGGATAACCCCAGTATTTTTCATCCCGGGGATCGACGAGGTTTGTTGTATGGGTCGGTGATAGGTAACGTAAATAGTACCAACAGGATCCGGCCCATTGGGGCATGGTATTCGTTTCTCGTCTGGCTTTTAGGAATCGGGCGTCGGTCGAATTCACATCCTGTTTGGAAACTATTTCGCAGGTTTCTCTATCTATATATACGTCGAGCCAGTCTTTAGCTTTGGAAAGTGGGCTTTCGCCGTCGTCGGAAGGCAGATAGGACGGGACCGCCGGGAGTTTTAGCGGCAGATGTTTTGAAGCCAGAGGTATGGCAAATAGTGTTTCGCCATTTTTTTCAAATGTGATTGGTTTTTGTGGTAAAAATTCTTTCAAACTGCTGGTGTCACTGGACGAAATTCTTTCGTAGGCTTCTTTATTTACCCATAGAATCGGGACCGGCTCGCCCCAGTATCTCTGCCTGGAAAATAGCCAGTCTCTAAGCCTGTAGTTGACGGTTTCCCTTCCTTTTTTCAGCTGTACGAGATCATCTATAATTTTTGATCTTGCCACTGCGGATTTTAGTCCCGAGTATCGGCCTGAGTTTATAAGCTTACCTTCGATGCAGAAGGGAATCTCTGTGTTATCATCTTCATTGGAAATGACTTGTATTATGTCCAGGCCAAATTTTTTGGCGAATTCATAGTCTCTGGAGTCCTGGGCCGGCACGGCCATTATCGCGCCGGTGCCGTAGGACATCAGCACGTAGTCTGAAATCCATATGGGGATTTTTTTGTTATTGATCGGATTTATTGCGTAGGACCCGGAGAAAACTCCGGTTTTGTCCTTGGCCAAATCCGTCCGTTCCAGATCACTTTTGGTCTTGGCCTGGCTGATGTAGTCATCGATGGATTTTTTATATGGTTCTTTAACTATTTTGTTCAGAATGGGATGCTCCGGTGACACCACTAGAAATGTTACACCGAAAATGGTGTCTGCCCTGGTGGTAAAGACTGGCAGTTTATCGTCATAGCCGTCTATTTCGAAGTCTATTTCTGCGCCCTTTGATTTGCCGATCCAGGCGATTTGCTGGCGTTTTGTCGAGTCTGGCCAATCGATATTTTCCAGCCCTTCCAGCAATTTATCGGCATAGGCTGTGATTCTTAACACCCACTGGCGCATGTTCTTGCGTTCGACATAATGGTTGCCACGTTCGGATTTCCCGTCGATGATTTCTTCGTTTGCGAGGACCGATTTAAGTTCCGGGCACCACCAGACCGGCTTTTCGGCCACATAGGCCAGGCCATGTTTAAATAATTGTAAAAATATCCACTGGGTCCATTTTACATAGCCGTCGTCGGTGGTATTTATTTCCCGTTCCCAGTCTATGGCAAATCCGAGGGCTTTTATTTGTCTTCGAAAATTATCCACATTTGCCTTGGTGTTTATGGCCGGATGTTGGCCGGTGGCGATGGCATGCTGCTCCGCTGGTAATCCGAATGCGTCCCAGCCCATAGGATGTAACACATTGAACCCGTTAGCCTTTTTAAATCTGGCCACTATGTCTGATGCGGTATAGCCTTCGGGATGACCTATGTGCAGGCCGGTGCCGGAGGGATAGGGGAACATGTCTAGCACATAGAATTTTTTCAATGAATCGTCGGTTTTGGCTGTAAAAATTCCATTATTATACCAATAGTTCTGCCAATAGGGTTCGATTTCGGTGAATCTGTATTCGGTACTATTTGTTGCCATCGCCATAGGTGAAAATCCGCCGAAGCTTCAATTTTTTTGGAAAAAAAACAAGTTTAATTACAAAAAATCACCAATTTATATCATCGACTTTTTAAAAAATATGATGGCCAACAGAGCGATCATTAGGTTACCTAACCATGCTGCTAGCAATGGATTAACTGTATTACTGCTGCCCAAAACAGTTCCAAGACTGTTTACTATATAGAACAGGAAAAATAGTCCGGTGCCTTTGGCTATGGCCACGGACGGATTGGTACGCATTAGGCAGGTAACAAACGGCACACTCATGGCGACTATGGCAAGACAACAGAATGCAGAAGAGATTGCGCTGTAGTATCTTACGAGATAGGCCTGGAGTCTATCCATGTGGTTATTCTGGCAGTGAGAAATGGCGTCCTTAAGCTCAAAAAATGACAGGGTTTTCAGACCTTTTTTCAGCAGTAATAATGTTCTGGGACTGTCTTTTAATTCGTTTACTATAATCTGCTTGTGTGGTTTATTTGACATTGGAATGCCGGTTTTTTTATCAAAAATAATTTCCCGGCAATCCGATAGGGTCCAGCAGCGATTGGATTCATCGAAGCTCCCCTGGCCTGCCATGATCCTGCGCGTTTCCATGTCACTATCATAGTAGTGCACCGAGATGCCGAAGGCATTGCGCGAATATTTGCTGAATCTATTGATATATAATAGCATATCCTTATTTTTGCTGAATAGGGTAAGGTTCCGGACAACGCCTATATCATCAAAACTTAGATTCTTGGCATCCTGGGTGAACCGTAGTTTCTCTCTAAAATTACACAGGTCTTCGAAGGCCGCCGGTGATGACAGGGTGTTTATGTATAACATGAACAGCGATAGCAATAGGCCTACCATCCATAGAGGTCTGGATATTCTCCACAGGCTGACTCCGGTACAGCCCAGGGCAATTAGCTCGTTGTTTTTTTGTAACATACTGATCAAGAACAGGATAGATAGAAATAACGAGGCCGGTACACCAATGGGCAACAGGGTTGTTAATAGCAGAGTATAATAGTCTACAAGATCTTTTGGGCCAATGTCATACTTGATTAAGTCTCCAAGATTTTTGTAGGAATCTTCAAAAATTAGGATTGCCATGGTCAGGCAAAAAAATATCAGAAAAAACTTGAGCCATTGGAAAAAAATATAGCGATCAGCGACCTTAATCACAATGACCAGGAGATAAACAAAATCCGCCAGTTAATAAACATTTTTTTAAGGACCTGGGTGCGCACCATCCATAAAACCTAGGGGCTAGCCCATGAGTAACATATGTCGATAGTGATCAAGTAGTTCACATTTCTCTTCTTCTTCTGTGAGTAGATGTTCTATATCATCGTATAGTTCCGGGGCCGTAATATTTTTACCGGTGGATTCTTTTTTTTGCTTAAAAACTGTCCTTAGTTCGTTAATTTTGCTACGAAACTGCGTGGGTGTGAGAATGCTCCGGTTCGTAACGTCTGGCCTCAACAGCTGGATGAGTACGCCGTCGAGTGTCTTTACACTCAATACCTTAGAAAGCTTGACCTCGATCTTGCCTTCGCTTGGGTCGAAGCTACTTGTGGCTGGCAACCGCATACGTTTATTGAAATCCGAACCTTTGGTTATTCCGGTTAGCCCGAAATCCATCTCAAAATTTTCTTCCAAATCGCTTTTTTGTTTTTTAACAGGTTTTTTATTAAAATCTTCCGCCATTTTTACGCTCCATCAAAAATCATAAGCCTATCCTGCAATCCGGACAGTAGTTTAATCGAGTCCTCTAACTTTCCAATAGTAAAATCATTGCAGCTGTGTTTGATTGCAAATCCAAGCATGTCATCGTTCTGCAGGACCGGATTCACCGAAAATTGATAACAAGGATAGGGATTACACAATTCCAAGGCCTTCAGGTATATCCTGGAATTTGGGAATTTGTAGGCACGCAGCAGGTAGGTGAAAACCCAATCATCCTTTGCGTCGATAAACAGATGGCCGATGGTCTGGATCTCTAGATGGACTACGCCATGCTCATTTTTTTTCAGATTGCTAAATCCAACTCTCCCACCGAGTTCATCGATAACTGTATCCACATTTGCCCGCATTTTTGTTTCCTACTGTGTGCTTTCCTCAAAAAAATCCACATCATTAGCTTCTTCCTCGAGCAGGATTAGCTCATCGAGTTTGTGCTGGGCAGTATCGAGCAATTGGTTTCTCGACTGGGGATCGTTAAAAAATTTCATCGGAAATTTTCTTACCAGCTCCGTAACTCGATTCATTGCATATATGGTGGCTTCCAGGTCATTTTCTGGCGTTGGGCCAAAGATTTCTATGAATTTTAATACCTGGGTGTCACTAACAAAAGTACTTTGGGTCATTTTTACTAGTTCCCTTGTCGCAACGAGTTGCTCGTCGATTGTGAATTTTTTGTCACCGAACAAAGGGAAGGTTTTTTTGATGTTTTCGGCCAGCATTCCGATGTCATTGTGAGCCTGGCCGGAGATCTCTATACGGAATAGGCCATCCCGGACAGCCCTTAGCTCTTCCATTGAGCGAGAAGGGTTTGCTGATTCCATGTCACGGCCGAGAAGTTCGATCATCGAATCGATGTATCTGTCGAAATTTTCCTTTCTCCCCTCATGTTTTTTGTAAAAATTTTCAAATAAATCCAATGGATTGTCCATTTTGAGGACCTCGTCCCTATAGTCGGCGGCCAATGCGGTCGGACTCAGCTCGTTGTCCTGACCATTTAACTGCTGTTCTTTCAAGAGCTCGGCAGCCTTTGGAATTATATTATACCCATCCTTGATCTCTTTGCCGTGGTGCTTGTTCAGCTTTGCCTGGGCTATATTTAGTTCTTCCTGAAAGAGTTTTGATGAATTTATGCTGGCTTTAATAGAGTTTACCTGTTCGCCCAGTTCCTGCTTCTTTTGGACAGCAAAAGAGTCTGTCCTGCCCTCCAGTCGCTTTTGCATTTTCTCGACCTGCCTTAGCTCGGATTCGGCTGAAAATTGCTCAAGTTCTTCGGCTTCAAAAGCATACTGAATGACGTTGTCCTGCTCTGTGACCTCTCCGAAATCGTTGGCTGCCTGTTTTAATATAATATCGTGGATCGGGCCTTCGGATTTTTTAGCGTCTTCTTCCAGAAGTGATCGATTCATCATTCGCCGGACCGTCGATTCGAAATTTTTGTATTTATCGGCATTTTGAAATCCACCGAGACGGTTGATTACCTTGGAAAGAATTTTTTCCTTCTCTTTTATTTTCTTTTTTGTCTCAATTTTTCTATCTTTGATCGAGGTTCTTGGTCTTATTTTCGCAGCAACGAAGTCATCCATCCTGTCGGCTAATTCTATGGCCGACAATGTCTTTTCGTGCAGTTTAACCTCCTGGCCCTGGTAGGAGCCGATTACTCTATCGATTCCAACCTGGCCGTCTATGGTTGTTGCCAAAGATATCGAATTAGTTTCCACAATCCCATTCTGAATACTGTTGAAATTGCAATTTTTGGCAATAAAAACAGGCATATGTAAAAAAAAAATAATTTTACCGAGCCCTTGTGCTTGAACAAATCTATAAAAAAAATATCATAGACAAGTTCTGTCATGGCATTATTGCTAAAAATTTTATCCGGGCCACACCAAGGTGCAGAGGTTGCATTACCAGATGAATCCATAGTTGTAGGCTCCGACGAGTCGTGTGATTTGATACTAAATGATGCTCTTGTGGTCGACAAACACGTAAAGATTACGAAGGCCGATGGCTCCGGGTTTGAATTGGAACCAATGAATGGCAATGTGTTCATGGATGGCCATCTGGTCGAAGGAAAAACCGCCGGCGGGATCTTTAAGTTCATAACATTAGGCACAACCCAGCTGATGGTAGGCCCTGAAGCCGATGAGGGATGGAGCAAAATTTCTTTGGATAGTGCACCGGTGCTTGATCACATTGAAGATAAAAAAGAAGAGACAACGGATAGTGCCGTTGCTAAAGCTAAGAAGGAACCGACCAGGGGATTGCATAAAAAAAAGTTGCCACTGTTTTGGCGATTTTTTATCCCATTGACGGCAGCGGCCGGTGTTGTGTTCATTGGCTTTAAATTGACCAAGAAAAACCAGATTGAGGTGGCCGTAGATCCGGTGGTTGAAATAAAAAACAAGATCAATAGTCTAAATATTCCAGGGACAACCAATGTAAATAGATTGAAAGATGGAAGCATTTATGTAACCGGTTATGTTAGCCTGATTGCTCAGTCAACCAGAATTAAAGCCGAAGTCCATACGGTGGATCCTAACGTAAAGGTGAAGGTGTATAGCGGTGAAAAAATAGGCAATACGGTGAATGAAATTTTAAGAGGAGCTAATTTAACCGTAAAATTTGAAGAGACTGCTCCGGGTAAATTTGTCGTCTCTGGCTACGTGTTCGATCCGGTGGTTTGGGATAGGATGAAACACAGGTTAGCCGAAGAGGTAAAAGGTCTTGAGAATTTTGTGGACAATGTACTTACCCAGACAAAAGTATTAAAATTGGGTAATGAAGTGCTGAAAAAGTATTCATTGGGTGAAAAGCTCAGGTTTTCCTGTAACAGGGATTGTGTTACAATCGATGGCGTGCTCACTGAGCGAGATAAAAATAACTGGATCGTGGCAAAGGAAGAGATAGAAAAAACTATCACCATTGGCTCTGAAATCGTTTTTTCCGTAAAAATGTCCACGGATACCGGTATTGGTGTAGAAAAATATTTCGGAGGAAAGATTGACAGTATCGTATATAACAAGGACGGCTTGGAGTGGATAAACATGCGTGATGGACGTAAATATTTCGAAGGATCTGTGCTTCCAAGTGGTTACATTATTTCTAACATAGAAAAAGATTCTATAATAATAAAAGGGCCGGATGGAAGTATTACGGTCAATGTGGAACAGATGTGATTTTGAAATGGATGGAGAGAGAGCGCGACGGTTAACAGCATCATGTATAACAGTAACGACTTGGAGTTGATAACCATAGGTGATGGACGTAAATATTCCGAGAGATCTGTGTTTTTAAGTAATTAAATTGTTGCTAACAGGAAGAAAATTTTTACAATTGTAAAAAATAAAAAACCTGGTTAAACATAAAACGAAGGTGATTTTAAAATGGATAGGGATAGGGTGACAATCGTGGAGATGGAACGCCAGTTACTAGGTGATTCAACCGGTAACTATAGAAAATCTTTGCTGGCCAGGCTATCGGAATACAGATTAGAACTTACCAAAAAACTTAACTCAGATCTGCTCACCGCCGACTTCAATGTATATAACAAGGTTAAAATAGCCCTGGAGAAAGCCCAGGAGGTAGTCAATAATTTTAAATAAATAATAACAATTTTCTTTAACATTAACAACTAACAATAAACAAGGAGAAAAATTATGTCAGATTTTGATGGAGCAGGAACTAGATGGCACACTCCTGAACCTTCGCAGGAAGGTATAGGTAACAAAACAAGTGCCCCAACAAATAAAGTAAGTATTCTTAATATTTATAAGTTACTTTCTACCTATATGATGGACTATGAGAAATCTCTTAAGGATTCGCTGGGAAGCATAAAAGGTCAAGCAGCGTCGGAAATTGATCAGGGTGTCCTGTTGGAATTACAGGCGATGGTCCAAACCTGGGGAACGATTTCTGCCACTTCTACTGGTATTGTGCGTTCGATCGGTGATACATTGTCAAAAATCACCCAAAACATACGTTAACAGTAAGGTATATTTTTTTGGATACATCACGAACAGTTTCTGCCGATGCAGCGGATGACAAGCTGGAATATCCAGATATTCCAACGGATATTATCCGTATGCTAATGGACATTGGTTATGTGGCCGCTGGATGTGGCCTTAAATCCCATGCGGAAAGCATTTTTGACGCTTTGATTGCCGCCAGACCATCCAGCGAATTACCACTAATCGGTCTTGCCGTGGTAAAAATAACCTTTGGACGTATTTCAGAGGCATCGAAAATACTCACCGAAACCGTGACCAAGATAAATCCAGATAGCCAGCTAGCCAAAGCTTTTTTTGGTCTACTTTTAAAGCAAATCGGATCGAACCATGAGTCAGAAATAGTTTTAAATGAAGTTATAAAGAACAATTCAGATGAGGATGCGGTTACCCTTGCCAAGAGTATCCTGTCGGATTCTGACAATAAAAAACTAATCAATTAACCCGAGGGTAATATTATGTCAATAGATCCAATTAGTGCCGGACAATTCGCCAAAGGTGTAAATGATGGGTTGCCAAATCAGGCAAACCTAGGTAATATTCAGTCGAATGTGAGTGCAGTGTCTGACTTGGAGAGAATGCAATTTGAAAACGGGCTCCAATTGGACAATTTAAATGCGACTGATCTGCTAAAGATACAAACCCAAGACATTTTGCAGCAGCAGGCTGCTTTGGATCCTAATTTAAAGGTCAATACAACGCCCGGTGACAATATTATTCAGACTGTCCAGAACGTTAGAGACCAATATATGCAGATCGAAAACAACATCAAGTCTATTACTTCAAAAGGTAGTGACCTAAGCAGTGCAGATCTAATGCAGCTGCAGTTTGAAGTTATGCAATTAAGCTATATGAATGAGCTTTCTTCGAAGGCTGTCGATAAGATGAATAATATCGGGCAGACGTTGATGCGCAACCAGTAATGATCCAGTAGCGTTTTGTATCCGTTGGGCTCAACGACGTCGACTTGCTTTATATAATCTAATTGTCAAATTTTTGTTATTTGACTGGGCCGTTTTTTTTTATATTATGAATAGAAGCTACTTGGGGTGTTATGGGAAAGTCTAATTCTATATTTGATAAATTTTCATTGTTGTGCATGCTAGGCCTATCGCTGTTACTAGCTGGCTGCGGTAAAGCTGTATTATATTCTGGCCTGAAGGAAAAAGAAGCCAATGAGATGATCTCGATTTTACAACAATATGGCTTCAGTGTAAACAAGGTTGTTGGTAAGGAAAATGCATGCAATATCATTATCGACAAAGATAGGTTTTCGCTGGCCATCGAGATTTTAACCTCAAAGGGTTATCCCAGAACAAAATTTGAGACCGTTGGAGATGTTTTTAAAAAAGCAGGGTTGGTTTCATCTCCGCTGGAGGAAAGAGTGCGGTTCATGTATGCCCTGGGTGAAAGTGTATCTGCAACGATAAATCAGATACCTGGGGTAATAGATGCAAAAGTTCACATAGTTTTGCCAGAAAATGATCCCTATACGGAAAAAGTAACACCTGCTTCGGCGGCGGTTTTCATATCCTATAGGCCGGACTCGACGGTGGAGGAATATGTCCGAGAGATAAAGTATTTGGTGGCGAATAGCATAGAAGGTCTTGATTATGATAAGGTTTCTGTGGCATTGTTCCCGGTTCAATTGCCTGCGCTGCCTCAAACCCAGAGTGCCGGTGCAAGCATGGTCAATGTGGCTGGTCTGGAAATACTATCGTCTTCCAAGTCACAACTTTACGTAATTTTTGGTATTTTTGCCGCCGTAATCCTGGTTCTTTTGATAATAATATCCGTAATGATCTATCAAAATGTTAACCTACATAAGGGCGAAGAAACCGAGCCTAAATCATCCACCGAAGATGAATCCAGTAATGAGGTCGAAAAGATTGAATGAATTTTATGTGTATTTAGATGAGTTCGTTGGATTATATTCGAAATACTATAAAGGAAGATGCGAAGGCTTTTTCTGAGATCTGTGATTTCAATGATAACGTGGTCAGTCACATTCATGACGATTATCTGGCAGAACTGGACTGTGAAAAAACAATTATGCTGCCGTTGGCAAAAAATCCACGCACCAGGAGAGCCATCAGTGCCTATGTCTCGAAACGTCTTAATCTGGGCAAATGGTATGGGGATTTTTCCGAACAGCGCTATGGTCTGTGTTTACTTACACGGGATGATATTTACTTTCTAGTGAATTACATAGGTGCCGCAATCTATGCCGATGAGGTGAAGAAGATCGTGGTTCACGATGAGTTGAAGCAGCTGAAAGACCAAATCGGCCCAGCCTATAATTTTTCCATAAGGAGTGCAGATTTATTGTTCAAGAAATCGCAGATAGATTCATTGGCATTACCGGCCTTTTCAGGAAGTATTTACGATAAAATCGTCAAGGCAGGAAAATTTGTGATATCGGCCTGTTTGACAATGGTTCCTGAGGATTTGGGTCGAAAATTTGTCCTAAAATTTCCCAAAACCGAGGTCTGGGATTTTTCCAAAGAGGATTCATTGGCCGATGAATGTTGGAGGTTTACAAAAAAAATACTTAATTATCTGCCTGGTGACAAAATCCGTGTGCCAATACTGATGAAGGGATAGCTATGTTTGTTATAAAAAATGAAGGGTTGCAGCTGATGCCCGAGTCTAAAATTCTTAGGGCCGAGGAATATACTACCATTGTTTCCATAAACGAAGCGATGGAAATAGCAAATGGTATCAGCGCTGGGGTTATAAACCAAGCCAATGCCGAGAGCGACAGGCTGATTGCCGAGGCCAATGACCGGGCTGCCAAGCTTATCAGTGAAGCCAACTCCCGCAGTGATAAACTGATAGATGAAGCCAATGAGAAGGTTAGGGTGTTGGTGGAAGAGGGTAATGCCAAGGCCAGAAAGATAATCGACGATGCCATTTCAAAACAAAATGAGATACTTGTCTCGGCGAAGGCTCGCTATGAGGAAGAGGCCAGGAAAGGCCGTGATGATGGCTATGCCAGCGGTAAGCAAGAGGTTGTGAATCGGATGACGGAAATTGTTGTCAAGAATGCTGACAATTTTAAAAAATTTGAGAGCGAGATTGTGGGAGTCGTCAGCAAGGCCGTTCAGCGAATAATTGGTGAAATCGATCAGAAGGATTTGATCACAAATGTCGTGAAAAATGCCATTAAAAATATCAAAAACCAAAAGAGTGCTGTACTGAAAGTATCTGCGGCTGAAGCACAAACCATAAGAAGTCGGCTGGATGAAATTCTGAAGGACAGCGGAGGCATAGAGTACCTAGAGGTAAGCGCGGATTCGCGGCTGAAAAAAGGTACCTGTGTGCTTGAAACTGAAATTGGTGTGGTCGATGCCAGTTTAGATGTTCAGTTGGACGCAATAACGAAAGCCATCACCAAGGCATTGAAGTAATAGGGGTTAGGATGGATACCGAGGATCTTGAGTATAAATCCGATGGCAAGTCAACCGATGAGATTATCGGCGATATGGAGACAGCCAATGGTCGAAACATTGCTTCGATCATCGACCAAAACATAGAGGAATCCACGACCTTCAAGATGAAGGGCAAGGTCTTGCAGGTTGTTGGCACCATTATGAAAGCTGTTGTTCCCAATGTAAAAATTGGAGAGCTGTGCATTTTAAAAAATCCCTGGGAGAAAACCGAGCTCTATGCCGAAGTTGTTGGCTTTGATAAACAGGCAGCAATCCTGACTCCGCTCGGCGAAATCAATGGTGTTTCGTCTTCAACCGAGGTAATTCCCACCGGAGATGTGCACATGGTCCCTGTGGGTGACGATCTTGTGGGTCGTATTGTGGATGGACTAGGCCACGCGTCGGAGGACAAAGTCCGTGGAAAATTTGAACCAGAGACCTTTTATCCGGTTTATCATGATCCGCCCCATCCAATGTCGCGAGCACCAATATCAAAGCCACTTTCGCTAGGGGTTAGAGCCATGGATGGCCTACTCACCTGTGGCGAAGGCCAGCGGCTTGGTATCTTTGCTGCTGCCGGCGGCGGTAAAAGTACGTTGTTGGCTCAGATAATCAGAAATACCGAGGCAGAGGTGAATGTGCTTGCGCTGATCGGCGAACGTGGTCGTGAGGTCAGGGAATTCATCGAAAAGGACCTGGGCGAAGAAGGTATGAAGCGATCAATATTGGTGATTGCTACGTCAGACCGTTCTGCAATGGAACGACTTAAAGCTGCATATGTGGCCACAGCCATAGCCGAATATTTCCGAGATAAAAATAAAAAAGTTTTGTTGATGATGGATTCGGCCACACGTTTCGCCAGAGCCCAGCGTGAAATAGGGTTAGCCGCCGGCGAACCACCGACCAGAAGAGGGTTTCCTCCGTCGGTTTTTGCCACGCTTCCAAAGTTGATGGAAAGGGCTGGCCAGTCCTCAAAGGGTTCGATAACTGCTCTCTACACGGTGCTGGTGGAAGGAGATGATATGACCGAACCGGTGGCTGATGAAACCAGGTCAATCCTGGATGGCCACATAGTTTTGTCCAGAAAATTGGGTTCGGCAAATCACTATCCGGCCATAGATATTTTGGCAAGCATAAGCCGTTGTATGTCGGCCATCGTCCCCGATGATCACAAGGCCGCTGCAGGAAAACTGCGAACCATCCTGGCCAAATATAACGAGGTGGAATTGTTGGTACGTATAGGTGAGTATAAACGAGGGTCCGATGCGGTCACCGACGAAGCCATCGATAGAATCGATGCGGTGAATTCATTTCTTAAGCAGGGCCTGAAGGAGACAAATACTTTCGATGAGACGGTGGCAAAACTAAAGCAGGTGGTTGGATTGTAATCCAAGTTATTGTATGGCAAAGAAATATGAGCTAGATGATTTACTGAAAGTAAGAGAAATTCGTAAGGATCGAGCGGAGAAGAACCTTACCCAGGCCCAGAAATTGCTCAGAGAAGCCGAACAGGCCCTGGCCAAAGCTAAGCAGGAATTGGAGGACTACAAGTTATTCGTAATAAATGAGACTAACAGGTTATATAAACAAGTTTTAAAAAAAAGTATCAAGAAAAATTCCGTTGATGCTCTGCACCTAGCCATAAAAGAGCTTCAAAACAAAGTTTTTGAGTATGAAAAACGAGTCGAGGATGCGATGGTAATGTGCCAAAAGGCCAAAGAAAATCTGGAAAAAAGGAGAGAAGAATTGATCCAGGCCAATCGTAATATCGACAAGGTAGAATCGTTGAAAGACAAATGGAGAGAAGAGGTAAAAAAAGAAGAAGAGCGTCAAGCAGACATTGAAATGGAAGATGTTAAAGTAAAAAGTTTGGAATAGATAGCTATGAATGAAAATATTAAAATAAATGTGGAAAACCATGGTGTTAACACCCTGAACGTTGATAATGATTCTTTTGATTCGACTAAATTGAGTTATCCACCCCAGGAAGAGGTGGGAACTTTCAAAAAAATTTTAGGCGAGAGTGATGATAAAAAGAAATCGAAATCATCGGTCGATTTGGGTATCGACGATAAAGATCAGGTCGATGATAGCGAGAACGGTCTCTCTAATAAAAGGCCGAAGCTGGCTGAGGAGCGAGCCGATGATTCCGATCTGCCTGATGACTATGAGGACGAATATGCACCAGAGAATGAACAATCCAAATTAGGTTTAGTTGAGCCTGGGATGCTAAGAACCTCTATGACAACATCCGGCCAGCCGGAGGACAGGGCGGTTCCAATCCGGGTCGATGGTAGTGTTTCCCGGACCATACCAACCCAGCCGGAGGACAAGGCGGCTCCGATCCAGGTCGATGGCGATGTCTCCACTGATATGCCAAGCCAGTCGGAGGACAGTGTGATTCCGATCCAGGTCGATGGCGATGTCTCCACTGATATGCCAAGCCAGCCTGAGGGCGAGGCGGTTCCGATCCAGACCGGTGGTAGTGTCTCCCGGGCCATGCCAAGCCAGCCGGAGGACAGGGCGGCTCCGATCCGGGTCGATGGTCGTGTTTCCCGGGACATGCCAAGCCAGTCGGAGGACAGTGTGATTCCGATCCAGGTCGATGGCGATGTCTCCACTGATGTGCCTGGCCAGGTGGAGGACGAGGCGGTTCTGATCCAGACCGGTGGTAGTGTTTCCAGTGATATGCCCAGCCAATTGATGGACAAGGCGATTCCGGACCGGATCGATGAATCGGCATCGTTAAAGTCTTCGGCAGAACGCCTGGCCAAAATCAGTTCGGAAATCGTTTCCCGCATTCTGGTTTCCCATGCCGCTCTGGATGCCAAACAGGAGGTACGAGTGCGACTGAGCAATGCCATACTGCCTGGTACAGAAATTTTAATATCTAAAGATGGTACAAAATTGAGCGTGCAATTTAACACGACGGTTTCTGAGTCAGCGTTTTTCCTAATGGGAAGGCAGGGTGAGCTCAGGCAGCACCTGATGGACAACCTAAAGGAAATAAGCCACGTGGAAATTAAACTAAAAGACGATAGTCAAGCCAGGTGGACCAGCGGTGATGGCCGTTCGAAAAATCAAAGACAGTATGAAAAACCCGAGGATGATGACAATTTTGGCAAATGATTGGATGTTGTTGTGCCGGAGATAGTTGTTAATTAAACGTAACAGATGTTGTTTTAATTTTCTTGCAAACAATTTCTTTGAATGCTATGTGCTAAAACAGGGAAGTTTTGGCAATATGCGTTGTTGGATTGAAATCGATTTAACTAGGTTTCGCGATAATATAGTAATCATAAAGAAAAGTCTGCCAAAGGGCATGGGATACATATCTGTTGTCAAGGCAAATGCCTATGGTTGCGGTGCCCAGGAGTTGGTTAAGAGTTCGGTGGACTTGGTCGACGCTTTTGCCGTTGCCAACCTCAACGAGGCCATGGCTATAAAGGACTATTCCCAGGGAAAGAAGATACTTATACTGGGTCCGCTGTTGTCAGAAGAGATCAATTCTGTGGTGGCCAATGGGTTTGTGCCTTTAGTGTCCAGCTGTGATGAGCTAACCCAGCTGGTTGCCACGGCGAAGGCCCTGGAAAAGGTAGCTGAGATTCATCTGAAGATTGATACGGGCATGGGCCGGTCTGGGTTCTGGCATGAGAACAACAGTGATGAGCTACGCAGGCTATGCCATAGCAGTCAAATAAAAATCGGTGGTCTGGCTACACATTTGTCCTGTCTTGGTAGCGATAATGCCTATACCGAGCTGCAACGCAAAAACTTTAGAAATTGGCTGAGACAGTTTGATTGGCCAACCGAAGAATTGAAAATCCATGAAAGCAGTAGCTTTGCCATCAAAGATTCCAGGGTCGATGATATCTGTAACTGCGTCAGAGTCGGTGCCATGCAGTATGGAATTGCGCCGGATGATATTGTCCAAGAGCTAGATAGACTTGGCATTAGGCCTGTGCTGAGCTTTAAAAGCAAGCTGGTACTTGTAAAAAATATACCAAAGGGCGTGAAAATTGGTTATGACGGCAGCTATAGGACAACAAGTGACACAAAAATTGGTGTGGTTGCCTGTGGCTATGCCGATGGAATCCCTGTTAGTTTCATCAACAGGGGCCATTGCCTGGTCAATGGTAGTGTTTGCCAGGTTATAGGAAGGGTGTCGATGGATCAGACAACTATCTGTTTGGCTAATTGCCCCGGGCCAAGGCCGGGCGATACGGTGCTATGGATAGGTAGCGACGGAGCCAGGTGCATAACTGTCAACGAATTCAGTAAAGCTGGTCGGCGAATAATAAGAGAAAGTCTGTGTGCCATATCAGGTAGAGTTGAGCGGGTTTACAAACGATGAGGTGATCAAAACAAAACAAAACAAGACAAAAAATTCTTGCCAAACGAGATTGTAGTCCTAGTTCTGGCACCCATCGGTGAGGTATCCAAGTGGCTAAAGGGTGCAGACTGTAAATCTGTCGAGCTTCGCTCTTCGAGCGTTCGAATCGCTCCCTCACCACCACGATAGTTAGGGTATTTTATGTTTGTTATCACCATTGACATTGGGCCACCATATTAAAAGAATTCCCGTTGATCTATGAAATGGAAATTTTCATTGAATGAGGTTGTTGCGATTGTTGAACCAGAAGGAGTTATAGGACGTTTTCTGGGTGATGTCCATAGGGTATCGCAGCTGAGGGAAGCTGAGCCAGGGGACATATCATTTTGTAGGAACAAAGACCATTTGGTTGATTTGCAACACACATCGGCGTCAATAGTTTTGGTTCCCCGTGACGATGGCATAAGCATAAAATTACCTCCAGGAGAAAATCAGGCGTTTCTCCTCTGCGCCAATCCATCCTATGCGCTGGGGTTACTTTGTGCAAAAATTGAGGAAATTTTGTCCAAAAATTTTGTCCATGGCATTGATAGAACCGCCGTTATCCATCGGTCGGTGAAGCTAGGAAATTTTCTGTCTATTGGCCCAAGAGTTGTTATAGAAGAAGGCGTTACAATCGCAGACAGGGTGGTTATAGGTGCCGGGACATTTATAGGCTACGACACTGAAATAGGCGAGAACACAATTCTGGCACCGAATGTTACAATAATGCCCTGTTCCAAAATTGGCAGAGATGTAAAAATAAATTCTGGTGCGGTAATTGGTTCAGATGGATTTGGTTACGAAACAATAGACGGAGAACATAGAAAAATTTCCCATATAGGCAACGTGGTAATCGAGGACCAGGTGGAAATTGGCGCTAACACTACCATAGACAGGGCTAGGTTTGCGTCGACCATCATCGGAAAGGGCACTAAAATAGACAACCTGGTCCAGATAGCCCATAATGTGCAGGTTGGCGCCGGGTGTATGATTGTTGCCCAGGCTGGAATCGCCGGCAGTACAAGGCTAGGAAATCACGTGGTGCTTGGTGGTCAGGTTGGAATTGCTGGCCATCTGGATATCGGTGATGGTGTCAGGATTTGTGCCCAGTCTGGCGTGACAAAAGATATTGAAGATGAGTGCGTTATATTTGGCTCTCCGGCCAGAAAGTATGATGATTTCGTGAGGCAAATGTCGGCCATCAAAAGGCTACCAAAATTTATAGAAAAAGTTGAGGCCTTGGAGCGTTCATTGAAAAATAGTTAGACACATGGTTTTATTGCTTGGATTCTTGTTTGTGGCATTGGTCTCGGTGGTGATTATTTGCCTGGTTAGTTGGACTAGATGTGGTGCTCAGGTCCGGGCCATGGAAAAGAGTTTAGTGCAAATAACCAGTGAAAAAGACGAATATCTTAGGCAAAAATCTGAGCTACAGGGAAAATTTACCTCTGCCGAACGGCAAATCGAAATGCAATCGATGGAGCTGGTAGAGCTTCGGAGGCAGATATTGGAGCTAGGTAATAGAAACACGGCGCTCGAGGTGACCAAGGCCCAGATAGAGGAAGGGAAAGAACGACTTAAGATTGAGCTTAGCAATTTGTCCCAGGAGATCCTCGAGGCAAAAAAGTCGAAATTTTCTGAGGAAACCAGCCGGGAAGTCGGTGGCCTGGTGGAGAAAATAAAGGCCGAATTCGATTCGTTCAAACGGGATATTTTTCTGCCGGAATCAAAGTCAAGGACCGAGTTGGCCTGTCAGCTTAGGGTGTTATTTGAGAATGTGGAAAAGATGCAGACCGAGGCCTCAAATCTCACCAATGCACTGCGATGTGATTCAAAAATTCAGGGTAATTTTGGTGAAATTCAGTTGGAAAATTTACTTGAAGGCGCCGGACTATCGAAGCAGTCTGGTGATTTTGTGTGCCAGGGAACGGGTATGAATCTGAGGCTAAATGATGCAGTGGCGAAGCCAGATTTCATGGTGAGGCTGCCACAAAATCAGTGGGTCCTGATAGACTCGAAGGTGTCGCTTTCCGCCTATGAAAGGTTCGTCAATGCGGCGAATGATGATGAGAAGACCAGGGCCCTAAACGAGCACAGGACCTCGATTAAAAAACATATCGATGAGATAACAAAGTACCATAACATTATTGGCAATGTTGATATTTGTCCATTTCTGTTGATGTTTATACCGATTGAGTCGGCCTATGTGACAGCCGCCTATTTTAACGAGGCTCAGTCCGGTCAACTTGGCGGTCGAGATATTGCGCAATATGCTAGAGATAAAGGAGTTGTGCCTGTGTATCCGTCCACATTATTTCTTACTCTGCGGCTCATAAAATCCATGTGGCAGGTGGAAAAGCAGAATGAAAATGCCAGGGAAATTGCCGAGCGTGGAGGCCGGCTATATGACAAATGCGTCGGATTATTTGAAGCCCTGGATGATTTGAACAGGATGTTCCTGAAGGTCAATGATCAGTTTGCTACAAAAATTTTACCAAAAATAAGTGGCAATGGTGGCCTAATTTCTCAATGTGAGGATTTGCGAAGACTTGGTGTAAAAAATAGAAAAACGATAATAATTAAAAAATTAGAGGTATTGTAACATGTTGGATTTAAAATATATACGTGAGTGCCACGAGGAAGTAAAGGCAGCTGTTTTGAAGAAAAAATTCAGATGCGATGTGGACGGGTTTATCGCAATTGATAAAAGGCGCAGAGAGATGTTGACTGAAATAGAGGATCTGCGGGCAATGCAAAATGCAGCCAATGATAGCATGGCAAAGTTGGAAAAAGGGTCCATCGAGTTTTGTGAAAAAGTAACCGAGTTGAGGTTGCTTTCCGATAGGATAGTGAAGCTTGATGGGGAATTTAAAAAACTTGACGAGTCCTGGAAGTCATTGTATTTGAGCATACCTAACGTTCCACATCAGTCCGTTCCGGTGGGAAAAAATGAGACCGAAAATCAGCTGGTCTATAGCTGGGGTGACCTGGAAAAAATATCAAAATTTGCCCTGCCACACTATGATATCCATTGGTTTGGTGAGTACCTGGATCTACCTAGAGGTGTGAAGGTTACAGGCTCTGGGTTCCCGTTTTACCTGGGCGATATGGCCCGGCTGGTTCGGGCCCTGATCTCGTTTTTCCTGGATGAGGCGAGAAAAAACGGATATGTTGAACTCATGCCGCCGATTTTGGTAAATGCCGATAGCGCAATGGCTACAGGGCAACTGCCTGATAAAGAAGGACAAATGTATCATACCGCGGCCGATGACTATTACTGCGTTCCCACCGCCGAGGTGCCGGTTACGAATTTTTTCAGAAATGAGATATTTAACGAGGGGGAGCTGCCGGTATGTCGCTGTGCCTACACACCTTGTTTTCGGCGGGAAGCCGGTAGCTGGGGAAAGGATGTGCGCGGTCTGAATCGGCTTCATCAGTTCGATAAGGTTGAGCTGGTAAAGTGGGCAAACCCAAACAATAGTTTTGAGGAGTTGGAAAAGCTTAGGGCTGATGCTGAGGGTCTATTGCAAAAACTTGAGCTGCCCTACCGGGTGCTGTCCATATGTACCGGTGACATCGGGTTTTCCCACAGCAAACAGTATGACCTGGAGGTTTTTGCCGGTGGCCAGAAGCGGTGGCTTGAGGTGTCTAGTTGCAGCAATTTTACTGATTTTCAGGCCAGACGCGCAGGCATAAGGTTTAGATCAAAGGAGTCCGGCAAATTGGAATTTGTCCATACGCTCAATGGCTCTGGTCTGGCCGTACCGCGAGTGCTTGCAGCGTTGCTAGAGAACAACATACAGCAGGATGGCCGGGTTAGAATTCCCAGTGTATTGAAACATTGGATCAATCAGGATATGCTAGGGCGCAAGAAATGATTCCTAAGCTTAGATGTGGTGTTGTTGGGGTTGGTCACCTTGGACAACACCATGCGAGGATATATAATTCGTTGAGTGGCTGTGAGTTAGTTGGCATATGTGATGTGCACAGCGGCCAGGCAAAAAAAATTGCAAAACTCTATGGTTGTGAAATTTTCCCATCGGTTGAAGCCCTGGGTGAGGCCTGTGATGCGGTGAGTGTGGTCGTGCCCACCGATAAGCATTGCGAGGTGGCCCTCGAACTGTTGAACAAAAACTGTCATCTGTTGATAGAGAAGCCGTTATGTTCATCACTAGAGGAAGCATCGTTGATACTGTCGGCGGCAAAAAAAAATGATAGTGTGATACAAGTCGGTCATATAGAACATTATAACCCCGTAATGGAGTTTTTATGCAAGACAGCCAAGAACCCGATGTTTATAACCGCAGATCGACTGGCGCCATACACGGCAAGGGGTTCGGAAGTTGGTGTTGTTCTGGATCTTATGATACATGATCTGGGTGTTATTCTCGAACTAGTCCATTCAAAGATAGAAAAAATCGATGCCGTCGGCGTAAAGGTTCTGTCGGCCAGCGAGGATATTTCCAATGCCAGGCTGAGGTTCGAAAACGGTTGTGTTGCAAACATAAATGCCAGTCGCGTGAGCGAAAAAAAAGTGCGCGAAATCAGAATTTTTCAGGAAAATACGTATATTTCGTTGGATTTTATGAATCAAGCCGGCCATATGTTCAGGAAAACCCAGCTTGGCCTGGAAAAAGAGATTGTGCCAATAGCGAAGGATGAACCATTACAGCTTGAGCTAGAATCGTTTATGAAATGTGTTGCCTGTCATGAGACGCCAAAGGTCGATGTTAGCCTTGGCTACCATGCGCTGGAAGTTGCCATAGAAATCACCAATAAAATTCAGGCTTTTGGACTTTAACCTAAATTTGAGCCAGGAGCAGGCGCAAAGGCAAAAGCAAAAAATGTCGCCGGCCTTGCTCCGATCGCTGAAAATTCTTCAGATGCCGGTGGCTGAGTTACGCAGGGTTTTGCTAGAAGAAATCCGGTCCAACCCAATGCTCGAACTGGTCGATGAAGGTGTCAGTAGTAGTTTTACGGCATATGGTTATGCAACATCCTCCGGTGATTACGACCTGGACTCCATCGAGGCAGAGAGGACCTTGGAAGAGCATATTTTGGCCCAAATAGCAGATGTGGATGGCAAAGACAAGTCAATTTTATTGTTTTTGCTCGGACGCATGGACGAAAATGGGTTTGTGGTGGAATCCGATGAGCTGTTGGCTTCGGAGCTTGGAGTTACGGCGGCGGATGTGACAAGAGTCAGGGATTTACTTAGGTCACTTGACCCTGAAGGTCTTGGTTCTAAAGGCATTAAGGAATGTCTTCTGGGCCAAATAAAGGGCAGTGATGTTAGATTGACCGTCCTGGTGTCCCGGCATTTTGAGGATTTGCTCAGGCATAGGTATAGCAAGATAGAGAGGGCAATGGCGATCGACCACGTGGTGTTAAGGTCTTTGATCGCAAGGCTTAGGATGTTAAATTTTCGGCCGGCCAAAACTTTTTCCGAGCCAAGACCGATTGCCGTTGTTCCGGATATCATATTGAAAAAAGTCTACGGTGAATGGCAGATCGATTTGAACGATAAGTACTTGCCAAAGATAAAGATGAGCGATAGCTACAAAACCATGTTGATCTGCAAGAACCAGCTGGGGAAAGCAGATAGAAAATTTTTTTCCCAGAACAGCATGGGTGCAAAAATCCTGATGAATGCGTTGAATCGGCGAGGCGATCTGTTGATGAAAATTGCAAGACTTTTGCTGGATACCCAGCTGGAATTTTTCGAAGGCTCAGGTCAGTTGAAGCCATTTAGGCTCAAGGACTTAGCCAGTACTATCTCGGTTCATCAATCCACGGCGAGCCGGGCCATAAAGGAAAAATACCTGCAGTCACCTCGTGGTCTGTTTTGTCTGAAACATTTTTTTTCTAAAAAGCTTGGCGGCCCGGGCAACGAATTATCCACCAGTGCGCTCCGGGATCTGATCCGCGATATTATTGCCAATGAGGAAAAATCCAGGCCATTGTCCGATGTGGAAGTGTGTAACATGTTGCATGCGAAGGGGATTGCATTAACACGGAGATCGGTTACAAAGTACAGAAACGCGATGAAGATTTTACCAGCACAACATAGAAAATTTTTATGAAAACTAAGCTTTGGCCGGAACTATCTGGTGGTCAATGGGTTGGATCCAATGTGCCAATGTTCGTCAGTGCCATGGCAAATGACTCCAGAACCATCAAGCCAGGCGAGTGTTTTCTGGCAATAAACGCTGTCCGGGATGGCCACGATTTCTTGGCTGATGCCGAGCGTAATGGAGCAGGTTGTGCTATCGTAAGCCGTGTGGTGGAAGGAGTTAGCATTCCTCAGCTGCTGGTCGATGAAGTGCTAGCCGCGTTCCGTAGGATTGTGAAAGCCCACAGGAATGACTTTCGCGGTCCGATCGTTGGCTTGACCGGTAGCTACGGCAAAACTTCCACCAAGGATCTGATGCGCCTGCTTTTTGGGCCCCGGGCCATGGCCACGGTTGCCAACCTGAATAACACGCTTGGTGTCCCATTGATGCTCAGTAAGCTAAACGAAGACAATGACATAGGATTGATTGAGTGTGGTGTTGACCGGCCAGGTGAAATGGATGAAATTCTCGATGTTCTGAACCCAACCCTGGGTGTGGTGACCGGTCTAACCCCTGTCCATGCCTCTCGGTTCGGTTCGATGGAAAAGATTGCCGAAGAAAAATCAAAAATGTTGACCCGGGCATTGAATAATGGTGGCCTGGCAATCTTTCCGGAGGAATGCCTTAACTTCAAGCCATTCAAGGAGATAGAAAGCAGTAGCATCGTTGTGAGTGATGGCAAGGTCGCAGAGAATTACGTTACCTATGGCCAACTGGAGGATGGTGTTATGGTCCACTCCAGCGAATTTGGCGAAGAATTTTACGCCCTGCCATCGATGAGCCATGGCCAGATGAGGAATTGCGTCCTAGGTATATTTTTGGCCCGGAAGGCCGGAATAGATCGTGCTCTGCTGGAGGCCCGGCTGGGCAACTGGAAACCGTCGAAAATGCGTGGTGAAATCATCCGGTCAGGCGAAAAGACTGTCTATTTGGATTGCTATAATGCCAATCCCGCTTCGATGATGGACGCCATTTCAAATTTCAAAAACATGTTTCGGGAACCGGGCCGAACCTTTATTATCGGCTCAATGCTTGAGCTGGGTGACAGATCCTATGAGTTACATAACTCGCTTGGACAAAACATCTTACCAGACGAAAAAGATCTGGTAGTATTGATAGGAGCCTATGCCGATGCGGTGATGGAAGGTATAATAAAATCTAACTCAAAATGCGAAAATATTTACGTTTTTAGGGACACAGCCGCCGCTGCTAAAACCATTGCAACCCTGGCTACCAATACCATATTCCTCAAGGGCAGCAATTTTTATGAGTTATGGAATCTATTGCCTAGCATGGACATAGAATACTAAGCCTATTCTACGGTTACCGATTTTGCCAGGTTCCGTGGTCGGTCCACATCACAACCTCGTAGCAGCGCAATGTGATAGGCGAGGAGCTGAACCGGAATGATGGCTAAAACCGGTGATGTGGCAATGTGAGACGTTGGGATCTGAACCAGGTCATCTACGTTATCAATTTCTGCTGCACAGTGTTCTGATACTATTGCCAGGACCGGTGCACCCCTCGCCTTGACCTCTTGTATGTTCGATAGGGTTTTTTGGACTATGTGTGGCTGGGTTTCGAAAAAACAACAGGGACATTTCTCTGAAATCAATGAAATCGGGCCGTGTTTCATCTCCGCCGAGGGATAGCCTTCGGCATGAATGTACGATATCTCCTTCAGCTTCAATGCTCCTTCCAGGGCTATCGGAAACATCAACTGCCTGCCAAGAAATAGGAAATCGTCGTATTTATAATACTTTTTTGCTATCTCTTTTATCTGGTCTTCCTGCTTCAACACCTCTTCCACCTGGGATGGCAATTTTTTGAGAGCGTTGACGAATTCCATACCGTCGCCGAAGCTCATGTTCCGCATTCGGGCAAAATATAACGCAAGCATCGCTGCGGCACATATTTGCGCAGTAAAGGCTTTGGTAGAAGCAACACCTATCTCCGGTCCAGAGTGTTGATAAATTCCGCCGTCGGTTTCTCTGGCTATGCTAGATCCTACCGCATTTGTAATTCCTAACACCCTGAATCCCTTACGTTTAGCTTCCAGTAAAGCTGCCAATGTGTCGAGGGTTTCACCGGACTGGCTTATGACAAAAATCAGTGTATTTTTGTCCAGCGGTGCATTTCTATAGCGAAACTCCGAGGCGTATTCGACCTCAACCGGGATTCGCGCATAGAGTTCGATTAGATGTTCGGCGACCAAACTTGCATGCCAAGATGTTCCGCAGGAGCAGAATACAATACGGTCGACCTGTCTCAACTCGTGAAGTGGAATGGCCAGGCCTCCAAACCGAGAGGTGCTGCAATCCTCAGAAAACCTTCCCCGCATGATGTTTTCGATGGATTGAGGCTGCTCAAAAATTTCCTTATGCATGTAGTGGGCATGATGGCCAAGCTCGATATCCTGGTTGGTCCAATCGATGGTCTGATGGACAATGTCAACATTTTCTGACAGGATTGTTGTTATGTAAAACTTGCTGTCAGAGACAATTGCAATTTCTCCATCTTTTAAATAGACGGCCCGATTCGTATACATCAACAGGGCGGCGGCGTCGCTGGCGACAATGGTTTCTTTTTCGCCTATGCCAACCAAAAGTGGCGAACTCTTTCTGGCGGCAACCATTTCTCTTGGATATGCGGAGCACATTACGACAAGTCCGTAGGTGCCCTGTATATGAAGCAAAGCTTTCCTGACACACTCGCTGAATTTGTTTTGTATAGAAGCCGGTTCCTTGTGATAGTGATAGGCTATCAGATTCGCAAGACACTCGGTGTCAGTCTCTGACGAGAATGTATATCCCTGGCCTTGGAGAAATTTTTTGATCTGAGCGTAGTTTTCGATTATTCCATTATGGACCACGGCAAATAGGCCATCGGAGCTTAGTTGAGGATGCGCATTTGCTTCCGATACAACGCCATGGGTAGCCCAACGGGTATGCCCTATGCCAATCGGTTCGGTGAGGTTGGATTTTTCAATAGCTTCGGTTAGATTATTTACCTTGCCAATTTTTTTTATACATAGAAATTTTTCGTTTTTAATGGTCGCAAACCCGGCAGAATCGTAGCCTCTATATTCTAGTCTGCGGAGTCCCTCGACCACAACCTGGGCCGCATTGCGATGACCTATGTAGCCAATTATTCCGCACATATTTGAAATGGAACTAGTTAAAAGTTACCTGTCAAGAACTGTGATTTTGAAAAAAAACTGTTATTCTCGCTATTCGGAAAATATTCCTAAATTTCTAAACCTTTCATATCTCTTGGCAATACGATTTTTTATAGATAGATTACAAACCAAACTCAGGTGATTTGTTAGGGCATTTTTTGTATTCAATATGGCTTGCTCGGGATCCTGGTGAGCTCCGCCAAATGGTTCGGCGATAACCTCATCTGCCACGCCAAATTCCACCAATTTGCTTGCCTGCAATTGTAAGGCTTCGGCCGCTTCGTTGGCGAATTGTCTATCTTTCCATAGGATTGCGGCGCAGCCCTCCGGTGAGATGACCGAATAGTAGGCGTTTTCCAGCACCAGGACTTTGTCGGCCACGGCAATTCCCAATGCACCGCCGGAACCGCCTTCGCCGATCACCACGGAAACTATAGGGACGGTCAGAGCACTCATGTCTCTTAGGTTTACGGCTATGGCCTCGGCCACATGACGCTCTTCAGAACCTATTCCAGGGTAAGCACCTGGTGTGTCGATCAGGGTCACGATCGGCATGGAAAATTTTTCCGCCATTTTCATCAGGCGCAGAGCTTTTCTGTAGCCTTCCGGGTATGGGCAGCCAAAATTTCGTAAAATATTTTCGTTGAGCGTCCGCCCTTTTTGTGTGCCGATTACCATAACCGGCTGGTGGTCAAAAAAAGCCGGGCCGCCAACAATTGCTTTGTCATCGCCAAACAACCTGTCACCGTGAAATTCCTGAAAATTGCTAAAAATTCCGTTTATAAAGTCCAGCGCATAGGGTCTGTTTGGATGTCGTGCAATCTGAATTTTTTGCCAAATTGTCAAATTTGAATAGACGGTTGTTGCCAGCCGCGATAATTCCGTTTCAAGTTCGCCTATTTCCTGGCTTAGGTCACGTTTTGATGTTTTCGATTGTTCGACTAAACTGTCGATTTTATCTTGAATATCAGATAGTTGTGACTCGAACTCTAGTAAAAATTTTTGGTTTGGTTTTTTCGGTTTCCTTCCGAACATGGCTCAGAAGATGCGATTGCAGCTAGGCTGGGCAATCCAAAAATATTTTTGCAGTGTAAATTTTGTTGCATTATCATGGCAAGTGATGAATTTGTTCGCTGTGCTATGAGCGAGCTATTGCCGGAAAAGTGGCAGGTCGTCGATGAGAACCTTGTTTTTGATTGTAATATTTTCAAGCTATGCCGCGAGTGTTGCGTACATCCCCTCGATGGTAGAACCGGTGAATTTTTCATTTTACATCCTCCGGACTGGGTTCAGGTCATTGCCCTGACACAAGAACGCAACATAGTGCTAGTAAAGCAGTTCCGGTTTGGCACCAGGCGCCTATCTTTGGAAATTCCAGGCGGAATAATAGAGCCCGGCGAGGATCCGGTTATGGCCGCCGAAAGAGAGTTGCTCGAAGAAACAGGCTTTAGTGGTGAAAACGCCAGTGTATTGAAGATTATTTATCCGAATCCGGCTATCCAGGACAACAAGCTTTATACGGTTTTCATTGAAAATTGTCGATTGGTGGGCAAGCAATCCCTTGATCCTCTTGAGGAAATCACTTTTTTGACCATTCCGATCCACAGGCTCTGGGAAAAAATAAGGAGCGGTGAGATCGACCATGGAGTGGTTCTGGCTGCGTTGTTTTTTCTGAAGCTTAGGCTCGAAGAGGAGTAGAACAACTATTTTGTTATAAGCATCTTAGCTCTTTTAGTTTTCAGTGGAAATTCTATGGTAACCGTGGTGCCACGATTTTCCAGGCTGGATATATTCATTCGTGCGTTATGGGCACGTAGAATCCGCTGAATTATTAGCATCCCAAGGCCGTTGCCATTTTTTTTGGACGTGAAAAACGGGTCGAAAATATGGCCCACATTCATTGGATTTATGCCGATTCCGCTGTCAGAAATCTGTACTTTCAAAAATTCTTCGTCGGAAAACATATCTATTGAAATTTGCCCATCGCTACCTATGGCCTCCAGGGCATTCTTCATCACGTTGAAGAACATCTGCTTGAGCTGATCTGCGTCGGCCGATATTTTTATGTGTTCGTTGAGTCCCAGCGACAAAGCTATGTTAGCGTTTTCTAACTCACTGTGCATAAGCTTGATTACTGCTTCGATGATGTCACAGACATCCAGGTCACCTAGTACCGGTGGCGTTGGTCTTATGGCCTGGAGAAAATTTTTAATTATTCCATTGAGCCTGCTAATTTCCTGTTGGCATATCTTTATGGATTCGCAAATCTGCCTATTGGTCGGGTGTTTTTTTACAATTTGTTCCAGCAATTCCAATTGCAAGTGGATGGAATTCAATGGATTACCTATTTCGTGCGCTATACTGGCTGCGAGAAGTAAAACCGAGGAGGTTCGCTCATCTTCTATTTCTTTTTTGTGCAGCAAAATTTCATTGGTTACGTCGGACATTATCAAAATCCTCATGTTTTTAGAGTCCTCGCTGAATGGGATCGAACATACTTTGATGGTAAGTTTTGCCGGATAGTTTATCTCCACATCGGTGGTGCTCACCGAGGAATCTACGGGAATTTTTACGCTGGGAATGTAGCGGAATATGTTATCATTTTTCGAATTGGTCAATCCAAGCAGGGCCACCGCGGATCTGTTCGAAAACGTGATGCTACCCCTAGGATCTACTATCACGATGCCGTCTCGGATAACATCGACGATGGCGCTGAAGAAGTTACGTTGGCTTCGAAATTTTTTTGCGAGACTTACCAAGGTAGATTTGTCGAGTCTCTCGGCCTTTTCAAGTAGCTTATCTAGTGAATTCAGCTTCATGGAGATCTCTAGGGGCTCAGGGCTCCGTGTTCTTTAGTGCTTGACAGAGAAAATGTTCCATTATTTTCCCAGCTGGCCGGTTTGGCCCAGGGCAATGCTGTGTCCCGGTCATCCGCTGGACCCGATGCACAGGCCTGGAGTAGCAATGCCGTGATGGCAAGACTTAGGCTGATGATTTTCATTCCATTTCATTCAAAATTTTCAGTACGCTATTGCCTTTTTCCAGAGATCTGTCCAGCTCTAACTTGAACTCGGGGAAGTGTTTAATGTTTATATTTTTTGCCACTTCTCGTTTTATTTTTCCAAAATTTTTTTTGAAAAATCTCTGAGCGGATTCTTCCAGTTCCCTGTTGCCCAAAGCTGCGTAGGTTATTCGGCAGGACTGCATGTCGCCGGTTACAATTGTGTTGGTGATTGTTATGTATTTGGCTTCATCGCGAAAGTTTTTACGTAGGATATTACCCAGTTCCTGGCGGATTAGTTCGCTGACTTTCTGTATTCGAAGGTCCATGGCTCAAAGGGATTGGCGACGCTGAAGTATTTCATAGCATTCGATTTCATCGCCGATTTCGTAGTCGTTGAATCCGTTTGACCTGATTCCGCATTCAAAGCCAGCTCGGACTTCGGTTTGGTCATCTTTTTCCCGACGCATAGACTCTATTTTTCCTTCAAAAACGATGGTTTTATTACGACGAACTCGCATGAGCTTGTCTCTTAGCATCCGTCCATCGATTACCATGCAGCCGGCAATGATTGCCCTTGAGATGGTAAAAAGTTTTCTAATCTGTGCTGTTCCTATATGATTTTCAACAAGATCGAAATCAAGTAAATCTGTCATCGCGTCGCGGATCTGTAGTACAAGTTCGTAAATAATGTCGTTTTGTATTATTTTTACTCCTTTGTTTTTAGCCAGGGCCACGGCATCATTATCAAGTTTGACATTGAAGCCAACGATGGTGGCGTCGGTGGAATCTGCCATATTTATGTCGTTTTTAGTTATAATACCTACTTCCGCCGACAGAATATTCAACGAGACTTTATCACTTTTAATGTTTTTGAAACATTCAATAATGGCTTCGATGCTGCCATTAACATCACATTTCAGTATTATATTTAGGGTTTTCTGTTTTTGTAATTCTATGGCTGCGAATAACTTTTTTATATCTACAATTTGATCCGACTTGGATTTAGGCATGTTGGTTTTTTTCATGGCCACCGAAAATTCTTCGGCTTTTTCTCTGGCTTCTTTCTCGTTTTTTACCTCCTCGAAGGCGGTTCCTGCGCTGGGGATTCCTGACCATCCGGTAATCACAACTGGCATAGCTGGAGTTGCTTGTTTAACGTTTTTGCCGCTATTGTTGATCATTGCTCTTACCCGGCAGTAGCATTCGCCACACAGGATTGTCGACCCTACTTTCAGTATTCCATTTTTGACTATTACAGTGGCGGAGATCCCTTGGCCGACATCTACTTGTGATTCGATTACCACTCCCGATGCCTTGGCTTTGAGATCGGCCCGAAGGTCCATCATTTCCGCCTGCAATAACACAGCTTCGAGCAGCTCGTCGATATGCTGACCGCTGACCGCTGATACGGCAACGCACAGGGTTTCACCTCCCCATTCTTCGGCTGTGATGCCTCGTTGCTGCATCTGTTGCCTGATTACATCAATATTTGCACCGCTGACGTCGATTTTGTTTATCGCAACCACAATTGGAACCTCTGCTTTTTTCGCAAACTTCAGGGCTTCATCGGTTTGCGGCATGAATCCATCGTCAGCAGCTACTACCAATATGGCTATGTCAGTGACCTTGGCGCCACGCTCGCGCATTTTGGAAAAAGCCGCGTGGCCCGGTGTATCCAGGAAGGTTATGTTTTTGCCATTGATGCTAACCTGATAAGCTCCAATGCGTTGAGTGATTCCGCCGGCTTCTCCTTCGGCTATTTTGGTTTTTCTTATGGAGTCTAACAGTGTGGTTTTGCCGTGGTCGACGTGGCCAAGAACGCATACAATGGGTGGCCGTGGCAACATCTCACTCTGGACAATTGGCTTTTTTTCTTCCTTTGGTCCGGCGATTTTTGACTCGGAGTTTCTATGCTTGATGTCTAGCCTAAATCCATGAGTCGCAGCAAGTTTCGTTGCAATGGCTTCGTCGATAGACTGGTTCATAGACGAAAACACACCGACCTTCATTAGTTCAGAAATCAGCTGAAATGGTTTCAGGTTTATCAGGGAAGCAAATTCTCTAACTATAATTGGCGGGCGTATTTGCAATAGGCGCAGCTCGGCATTGGCCAACTGATGGCTTTCTCTCAGGGTCCCCGCCCTGGGGATGGTCCTTGGCGGTGCCTTCGGTGCAATGTTTTTTGACTCAGCGGATGGCAATGGCTTGGTCTTTTGCCCCAGATCTTCGGCTTCATTGCTGACGGTTACGACTTCTTTGCTGGATGGTTTAGTGGCCGGGACTGTTTCCGGTTTGCTTTTCCTGGGTAGCGATACACCAACCGTTGATACAGAACCACTTTGATTTAATAACCCTTGATTCAGTAGGCCATGGGTTGGCTCATGCCGTATCACCTTTGGGGCAACGGTTGGCATGACTATTGTTTTTTTTGGCAGCAGCGAAACACTACGACCATCGTCGGTCCTGGTCTGTATATCCGTAACATTCTCTTTAGGAATGGCTTCGTTATTCAGTTTGGTTGGCTTATTAACGGTTTTATCTTTTGGGTATTTGTTCGAGCCAACATGGAGTTCCTGGATTAGTGCATCGGCGTAAATTGTCGGTACAGAGTTAGATGGACTGGTTATCTTCAGGCCACGCTCGGACAACATAGCCATCACGCTTTTGTTTTCCAAGCCCAATTCTTTTGCTAACTGATAAACTCTAATGCTCATTGATTACATTTCCAAACAGTACAATTAACCACCTAGAACCACCTGTCCACTCATTTGATTAGTGTGATAGTTCAAACTGTTTGATTTTTTCAAGAACGAAACGAGCCTCCTCTTCAGAAAATCCGGAATTTAATAAATCACCAACACCGACGTCGTCAAAAACATCTACGCTCACAAACCCAGCTGCCACGAGTCTTTTTGCCATTTCGTCATCTATGCCAGGTACTCCGTTAAGACCTTCGGCGGCTTGGCTTATTTTTTCATAGATCGACGGTTGCTGGCCTTCGGCCAATTTCCTTATATCCAGTTTCCAATTCATCAGTTTTGATGTGAGTCTAGCGTTTAGACCCCGTTTGCCAATGGCAACGGCCAGATCGTCATTTGAAACCTCGAAGTAAATCTGCCGATTGCTCCTATCCACGAAAACATTCCTTGGAATGGCTGGGTGTATAGCTTCTTTCAAAAAATCTTCCGGATTGTCCGTATACCTTATTATGTCGATTTTTTCGCCACCAAGTTCTTTTACGATGCTTCTAATCCTAGCGCCTCGGGTGCCGACACAGGCACCCACAGCATCTACCTTTGGATCCTTGCTTGTCACAGCGACCTTCGTCCTATAACCGGCTTCGCGAGCCATACTGACGATTTCTACGGTGCCGTCGGCTATTTCGGTTACTTCGATCTCTAGCAGTTTTTTCACAAAACAAACACTGGCTCTGCTTACCACCAATTCCGGCCCGTGGGATGTTTGCTCTATTTTTAACAACAAACATCTTATTCTGTCTCCGGGAATATATTCTTCGCCGGGAATGCGTTCTCTATAGGGCATTATGGCCTCCGTCGAATCCAGATCCACATAGATATTGCCCGAATCCTGTCGACGTACAACACAGGTCACGATATCTTTAACTTGATTTTTATATTTTTCGTAAATTTTTTCTTTCTCGAAGTGTTTTACGTCGCTCATTATGGCCTGCTTAGCATTCTGAGCCGTTATTCTACCAAGATAGGCCAGGTCTATTTCCTTTTCAAAAATGTCACCTACCTGGAGAGCTGGGTTTATTTCGCGAGCTTTGGATATGTGAATTTCAGAATGCATATCGCTAACAGAATCAACAACTTCCAAAACAGTCCAAGCCTGTATATGACCTGTTTTAGGATTTATTTCAACTCGTATATCCTGGGCATTATTTATGCTCTTCATCGCAGCGGTGCGGATAGCCTCTGCTATGGTATTTATCATATCACTACGACAAATACCTTTTTCTTTTTCCATGTACTCGAGTACAGCCAAAATTTCTCCACTGGTTCTCATAAATCTGACAAAGATCGCAGCTGAATTTTCAGCATATAATCTGACCACAAAAACTAAAATGACCCGGGTCGACGTCAAGACAATTTTGTACCGGTGTGCCTAATTTAAATTTTTATCAGGTAGTCAATGAAAAAGTAAAAAATATAAAACTATCTTATCGATAGGTATAATGCAAATTCGCCGAGACATACAGAAAATGTTTGCCAATTAATTCCCCTTTTCACATTTATAATGACAGCGAGCTATGGATGACATTGGAAAAGATTTAATATTATGACAACAGATTACCTAGTTGATGTTTCAAAAGACATTAAGCATGAGAAAGTTATAGATCGTCAATATGCCTATTGGCGGAAGATGATATTATTTTTATTGATTACCGGCTATGCATCGTTTTATATCGTTCGGCAGAACCTACAGGTAGTATTTCCGGCTATCCAGAGTGAATTTGGTTGTAAAAAGTCTGAAATCGGTTGGGCATTTACCTGGTCGTCGCTCATCTATGGAATTGGAAAATTCGTCAGCGGCGTGCTCTGTGATAAAATAAGGGTTAGGTATTTTATGGCCATAGGATTAGCAGGTACTGCCTGTTGTTCGTTGTTTTCTGGTTTTTCCAGTTCTATTTCATCTATAATAATGTTATATCTGGTGGGTTCGATTTTTCAATCCACGGGTTGGCCACCGGTACCGAAATTGATGACCCATTGGTACTCGCCGAATGAACTTGGTACCAAGTGGGGGATCGTTAGTTTATCCCATAAAATTGGTAGCATTTTAATCCTAGTGGGAGGTTCTTGGTTGCTGGCCAAATTTGGTTGGCGATCTGTTTTTATTATTTCTGGATTGATGTCTCTGATGGTGGCAGGATTGCTATTTTGGAAGCTATGCGATACGCCAGAGTCGATGGGGCTGCCATCGGTGGAGAAAAAAGAAGGGTTGCAGAGACAAACCACTCATAGGGATAACGAAAGTGTTACGCTGAGAGAGATATTTTTGGAGCACATTTTGCCAAATCGTACCCTTTGGTATGTATGTTTTGCGAATTTTTTTGTATATATAATAAGAATGGGATTTTTCAATTGGGCACCGACGTTTTTGCAGGAGGCGAAGGGAGCCTCGGTGTCTATGGCCGGATGGCAATCTGCCGGGCTGGAGACTGCCGGTGCGATCAGTGGAGTTTTAGCCGGCTGGATGTCTGATAAAATATTTAAAGGGCGGCGAAATTGCACCTGTTTCTACTTTATGGTGGCTTTGATAGCTGTTCTGCTTATCTTTTGGAAACTGCCGGTGGTGCCTCAGTTTGTAAACATGGCATTTCTTTTTATAATTGGTTTTTTAATATATGGCCCTCAAACACTTGCAGGGTTATCTGGAGCGGAGTTTGGCTCGAAAAGAGCCGCTGCGGCGGCCAATGGACTGACCGGGACATTTGGAGCCATGGGCCATGCCGTGGCGGGCATAGGTGTGGCTAAAATAGCTGATACCTGGAGCTGGAATGCTACCATGGTGTTTTTTGCCATATGCGCCATGTTTGGGACATTTTTTTTCGCATTGAATTGGAATAGCACAGCCCAGAAGCATGACTAATTGCCTAGCATCTGTTAGTTGTTTGGGTGGCTTTGAGTAGTTTGCGGTTAAACTTACTAGAAAACCCGGAGGGGGTCAGGTTGATACAGGTCTTCGTATCATTGGTTCCGATTTGCATCAGGTCGTGGAGCGGAATTATTACAGCATCGGCTTTGGAGTTCAGCAGGATGTTGATTGTTCTCCAGGTGGATTCATTTATGTTTGTGCCGAAGCATTCCTGGAAGTCTTTTTTCATGGATAGAGATAATTTTTGTGAGGTTGAGTATTCTTTGAGCCATCTAATAAGCGGATTTTCTCTGGACGTGCTGGTTGTTGCGATGCAGACTTCATTGTAATCCCGTGGTAGTTCATGGGCAATTCCTTCATCGAATGAGTATTGCAAAACATCTAGGTAGGGCAATCGGAATTGGTTTATTATCCGTTTTGACCTAAAATCCGAATTGGTTTCTGCAGCGATGATTGGATTCTGTTTTTTAAAACTGTTTTTTATTTTTTCGAATAATGAGTGGCCTGCGCTGGGAACCCACCGGCCATGGTTTGGATTCGTTTCAGCGATGGGAATTTCCCAATTTTCAATGAGTTCATGGAAATTTTCTATGATAATGTAGTCAAAAAATTGTAATTCTTTTTCGATTCTTTTGATGAACCAGCTGTAATCGGTTTCCCGGTGTCGATTCCACCTATAGGTCGGTGCATTGAGCTTCAACCCATTGGGATGTAGCATTGAGCTAGGGTATCCGGCGACGGTGGTACACTGGCCTTCGGGGTCTAGGAAGAACAGGTTTTGGTTTGTCCATAGATCCGGGCTGTCATGTTCGATGTAGATTTTGAAGTCCGTCAGTAGCGTTAGGCCAAGCCTTTTGGCCTCGGTTTTGATAGCGTCTAGCTGTCTGTGCAGTAAAAATTGCACCAGGCCTGCGTTACGTATCTGAAGGGATAATTGGTGTCTTGTGGCTTCAATCGCTTTACGGTCAAAGTCTTTGATTTTTTCTGGCCATTCCCACCAGGGCTTACCGTTAAATATTTGTTTTAGCGCATGAAACAACGCGTAATCATTCAGCCAACTTTCGTTGCTTTTTTCAAATGACATCAGTTCGGCGATGAGATTCTTATCGGCACGGCGGTCAAATTGGCTAGCGACCAGGGCTAGGTATTTTTTTCTTACGGTTGTTATGGCGTCGATCTCTTTTACCTTGGCGATTTCATCTTCGGCAGCAGTCAATTCTGATTCGGTTATAAGGCCAAGGCTATGTAAATTTTCCAGAGAGATGAGTGTTTCATCGAAGGCCAACCCGCAGGAAATGGTCGATTTTTGTGGATCATTTGATTTGTGCAGGCTTGGGATATGCCAAATCGTTTGTCCCGCATCGCTAAGTGCAGCCATCCATTTCGTAGCGGTTTCACCCACATCTGCATAGCCAAATTTTCCAGTCACATCGGTAAGATTAAACGAAATGCCAGATTTTCGTTGAAAAATTGGGTTATGAGAGGTGGATTTAAATGAAAAATCAAAATCCACAACCAGACAATTGTATAAACATCAGCGGTGCTGTCAAAACAACTAGTGTTTTCCATGGAAAGCCGATAATAAAACATCGCTTCTTGCGGGAAGCGATGACTAACAACTAGCTCTATGTATTTTGCTTAGAATGAGAAATCGAACGATGTGGTAAACCACAGGAGATTTTTATGTCCTTTACCATCCTCATTTCTTCCGATACAGTTAACCCAGGATTCTTTTGAAGCGTCATTACCGGTATAACGTACACCTGCCCGAACCTTGGCATTGTCATTGAAGGCATAGACGAGATCCGATCCAAGTCCCCAGTAGATGTAATTTTTTTTGCCTCCATTGAGGGTTTCTCCGGCCACATTTTCGTCCAGTTCAACGCCCTTATCATCGGTACCTTTGGTCAATGACTTGGTGGCTTCGTTGTATACCACATAGTTATTGGTTGTCTCTTCGGTATCATTTTTCCATTCGGACCACGGTATACCAAAAGGTCTTCTTGCTGTATCATAGCCGAGTTTTGCGCTCAAATCAATTGAGAACCCAGAAAACCCATATTCACCGAGATCTACCGTATGGCCGATCATACCTTCAAAATTTAATTCTTCCCGATTGAAGTCATAGGCACAATACAGAGATGGTTTTAATAGCACATCTGCTGTCACACCAACATATACCTCATTGGTATTGGTCCTTTTAAAGAAAATAGGTTCTAAATCATAGGACACATATTTCCCATCGTTGACAAGGCCTTTGGCCGGGACGACGGCGGTACCCAGTTCTGGCACATCTACCTTACCAAGCACTCCGGCGACTTTGCCGCGAAGATTGGTATAGAAGTGATGTATGTATCCCACATCAACGGAGAAGGTATCATCCACCGGCCATCTAACACCGGCATAGATATCCACTTGGTTCATTGTTTTTACTGTATGATTACTACCATCTTCCACGCTGGCGACTGTAGTATTTTCTTCATCCTCACCCTCTTTAGCCTCAGGCTTTTCTTTGAATGGAACGGCGGTTAGCGATAATTCCTGTCCTGCCTTACCTTTATTCTCACCATCACTAGGGGTATAGGTGGTACTAATGGCGTCTTCCACATCAGGTGCTGGATTACCAGATCCGGATGTACCCACAAATGCGTTCATACCAACATAGAATTCACCACGGTCAAATAACGGTAACCCGACTTCAACCTGAGGTCTAAATATCTGTTGACCTTGTTTACGGCCACGATATTCAAATTCAGAATCAAATCCAACATTGGATCTTACGGATAAATCCGGCCAATCAATTGCATTTGCATAACTGACTATAAACAAACTACCTAAAAGTGTAAAAACTTTTTTCATTCTCATATTCCTTTAAGTCTCCGTTCCTTTTGGCCCCTTATTCAGAACCGCTAACAACGTGTTAGTAGTATCTGTAATATTGGGTATCATGTCAATACTCTTTTGAAACAAATTATAAATTATTTGATCAAGATCATAAATTTGAAAAGAATGCTAGACATTTATTGTAAAAAAAAACTCAATGTGCCTATGCCAACCTTGGTCTTTTCGATTGTTAGTCAGGAATATGGTGTGGGAAAGACTACAACTGCCGTGAATCTATCGGTATCTCTGGCGCTAAAAGGCGTTAGGACATTACTGATAGACTTCGACCAGGCAGGTATTGCAACCAAAGGACTTGGTTATGAAAAGGAAAACAATGGAAGCTTGTATAGGATATTGCATGGCGCCTATGACTCAGATTGTAATATAAAAAAAACCCGCTATGCAAATCTATCCATAATACCATCCGATGAGAATCTGAAGGCGATCGAAACAGGGCTCAGGGAAAATGGTGATTACCTGATGGTCATTCACGAGGCAGTCTGCACAATAAAGGATTCTGGTGATTTTGACGCAATCATTTTGGATTGCCCTCCGGTGGGGGAATCCTCTGCCATCGATATCATCGGTTCTGTGGATAAACTATTGGTGGCGCTTCGAAGTGAGTACACCTCGATGGAGGTCATGTCCCAGATATCCAATGCCGTTGAGGCTCTTAAGCTGCATGATCTCAATAAAACTTTGGAAATTGGTGGTATAATAATGACCATGTTTGATATTAAGACCGACCTATCAACCAAGGTTTTCGAAGATATAAAAGCCCAGTTCAAGGGGTTGGTTTTTGAAACGGTTATACCTAGATCCAGCAGATTGAGCGAAGCCACAAGGCTGGGAAAATCCATATTCGAGTACGACAAAATGAGCAGCGGTGCCAAGGCCTATGATCGTCTCGGCCTAGAAGTTATAGAGCGTTTTAAACTGGTATAGTTCTATATTTCCCGGGCAAAAAATGGGATTTTATCAAGTATCTTAGTCTGCAGGTCTTCGAAGCACAGATAGAGTGCTGGAACTACATATAGTGTAACTATCTGCGAGAACACAAGGCCGCCAACCACAGCCAGTCCAAGCGGTATCCGTGATACTCCGTCAGCCCCGAGACCGGCGGCTATGGGGATCATGCCCATGAGTGCTGCCAGCGTTGTCATTATGATTGGTCTAAAGCGCTCCAGGCTGGCTTTGTGAACTGCTTCGGCGGGAGAAAGTCCTTCTTTTTGCCGTGCTATGGCAAAATCCACCATCATGATGCCGTTTTTGCCAACGATTCCGAGCAGCATAAACAGCCCAATGAAGGCGTAGAGTGATAGTTCATAGCCGCAGAACATAAGCGTTGCCATCCCACCGAGCATGGCGATCGGCAGGGCCGAAAGCACCGTGAGCGGATGGATATAGCTTTCGTAAAGAATTCCAAGTATCACATAGAGCACAAATATGGCTACGATCAACAGGACTAGAACCGACTGGGTGGTTTCCTTGAATGTGGCAGCTTCGCCATGAAATGAGCCAAGCACTTGCTGTGGAAGAATTTCTTTTGCTTTCTTAGCTATGAACTCAGTGGCTTCACCCAGAGGAAACCAATCCTGTAGGTTGAAAAATATGGTGACCGATGGGAAGTTATTGATATGGTTTACAGAAATTGGACCAAGGGTTTCTGACATTTTTGCCACCGAATCAAATGGCGTCATTTGGCCACTTTTGGAGCGGAAAAATAGGTCTTTGATGTTTGATTTATCAGTCCTTTGAGATTCTTTTGCCGTCACGATCACGTTGTATTGCTGCATCGGTGTTTTTATAATATAGGATCGGTTTTCCGAGAAGGATTGCTTAAAACTGTCTTCGATCTGGGTGGTGGTGATGCCATAGATCGATGCCTGGTCTCGGAGTATTTCGATGTTTAGTTCCGGGTTGCTGAGGAACAGGTCGGATGACACACTGGTAAACCCTGGATTGCTCATCATTTCCATCATCAATCTTTGCATAGGTACTACCAGCTCTTCAGAATTTTGGCAGGTCATGGCAAAGGCATATTTACCCTGGTTTGTGCTCATGGCACCGGTATTTATATGAAGATTTGGCATGGGTTGTAAAAATGTGAGAGCGCCCGGGATTAGGAATAGATCTTTTGTTAGCCTAGTGGCTATGTCCTGGATTTTTGGACGCTTGCCGTCCTTTAAAAACGCTATCAGCATACCTTGGTTGCTTGGTAACATGCCGGTCAGACAGGATAAACACAGGTACTGATTGATGGTTGGATCGCTCTCGAGAACCTTGCTGATTTGGTCCTGGTAGCTGTGCATTTGTTCCGGCGATGTACCTTCTTTGGTTAGAAATACACCACGGAGTACGCCGCTATCACCGGCCGGCAGAAATGTTTTTGGTAGTGACGAGAAGCTCCAATACAGGAGAAATAGGCATAATACCCAAAAAATGACCGACATATAACGCAGATTCAGTGCCCAATGGAGGGTCTTGCCATAGAATGACAATATAAGATTTTCGAATTTTTTTGATATCCGCTCAAGCAGAGTTTTTTCTTTTCCATGGATCGATTTCAACATCCTTGCGCACATCATTGGTGTCACCGTCAGCGAGACCAGCCCGGAGGAAAATATGGCCACGACTATGGTGATTGAGAATTCTCTAAAAACTCTTCCTAGCTGACCGGTCATAAACACCATGGGGATGAACACAGCGATCAGAGATAGGGTCATGGCCAATATGGTAAAGCTCACTTCTTGCCCTCCGTTTATGGCCGCTTCGGTGGGATTTTCGCCAAAAACTTCCATTCGGCGTACCATGTTTTCCAAAAAAACGATGGCGTCATCCACCAGGAAGCCTATGGCCAAAGTCATGGCAAGCAGAGACAGATTATCGACGCTGTAGTCCAATAATCGCATGACAATGAATGTCATAAAGAGAGAAAGTGGCAGTGCTACAGTTGGGATAATCGTTTCGGTGAACCGGCCAAGAAAGATAAATATGACCAATATTACCAGTATAAATGCGATGACTATGGTTTCTTTTACGTCGTTTATGGACTCGATGATTTGCACCGATCGGTCGTAGGATGGTATCAAATTCATGGATTTTGGCAGCTGAGACTGGACGACGGGTATCAATTTTCTTATGGATTTAGCGACTTCTATGGTATTTGAACCGGCGGCTCTGGTGGTGGCTATCATGACGGCCGAATCTACTTTGTCGCTATCGGATCGCCAAAACACCAGCCTGGTGTCGTTGGAAGCGAAGCCATCGATGGCCTGGCCGATATCCTTTAGATAGATGGGCGAGCCATCCCGGTAGTCGATGATTATTTCATTGTACTGTGGGGCCCGGTCCAGTTGACCTAAGGGTTTTATAACCAGTGAGTTGGTGTGGCCATTTAGGGTGCCAGCGGCCAGAGAGGCTGTGTGCTTTTGCACCGCACCGACCACATCGGACATGGTGAGTCCTTTGTTGAACAGCTTATTGTTGTCGATTTCTAGACGAACTGCCCTGGAAACGCCGTAGACCTGGCATTTTGAGACCCCGTGCAACATACTTATTTTGTTCGCTATCTCATTGGATGCAAAGTCGTAGAGTTCGCCTTTTGACAGCACATTACTGGTCAGTGCCATGAAGTGGATCGGCGTGCTATTGGGGTCAGATTTTTCGAACATTGGTGGCGTGGGTAGATCCGGCGGGAGCGACCCTATGGCTCGGGATATGGCCGATTGTATATCGGTGGCCGCGGCGTCGATATTTTTGTTCAGGCTAAATTGCACGGTGATGGTGGTGGATCCCTGGGTACTTTGGGATGTAACTAACTCTAATCCAGATATTTGCATGAATTCCTTCTCCAGTGGAGAAGCCACATTGGCGGCCATCATAGACGGGTCCATTCCTGGGAAAAAAGCTCTTACGGTTATGACCGGATAGTCGACACTTGGCAGGTCGCTGACCGGCAGAGAAAAGTAGCTATACAGTCCTGCCATGGCGCAGGATAGCGCCAGAAGAACTGTCATGACCGGACGTTTAATAAATGGCTCAGATATGCTTTTCATCTATGAATTATCCTGGAATTATTGTTATTCATCTTGTTGCATCACAATTATTTGTGACCCATTGCCTAGCATTATATTGCCTTTTAATATTACGGTTTCATCCGCGGCCAGGCCTTCTTTTATCACCGTACGATTATTATAGGTTTCACCAACGGAGATTTGCCTGAGCTCAGCGGTGTTATCTGGCTTTGCTACGAGCACATAGTACCTATTGTTCCCATGGATTTTTATGGCTTCCGTTGGCAGGGTAATTGCATTGTTAAGTGTTGTCATTTTGAGCCTTACAGTAACAGATTGGCCTGGCCAGAAGCTGGTGTCTTCATTTTCGAGGCTGGCGCGTAGATGGATTGTGCCGCTGGACGGATCAATGGAATTATTGACAAAGTCTAGGGTCCCGGTGGCTGTAATGCTCGGATCGGAAATGCTTGATACTTCGACATCCAATGAATCTTTTTCCGAAAGATATCTGTTGAGGTCAGGAAAATAGGTTTCGGCTATGGAAAAATCGACGTATAGTTGCCAAACGTTTTGGATGTTTGCCAATACGGTTGCCTGGGATACAACATTTCCACAGTCGACCTGGTATTTGCCCATCAGTCCATTTATCGGTGATGTTATGTGGCAATGTTCTAGATCTACTTTGGCTTGAACGATTTGTGCCTCTATCTGCTTTATACTTGCCCTGTCTTGCAGCACCTTCGATTCACAGGTTTCAAATTCCTGCTGGGAGATATAGTTGTCCGGTAGAAGGGATTTGGATCTGGTGAGTTTTGCCTCATCTAGTTGGAGCTGGGCCTCGGCCTTGGCTAGCTCGGCTTCGAGTTTGGCGAGGGTGGCTTCGTATTTTCTTGGATCTATTGTATATAACATTTCATTGATTTCCACATAGCTACCCTGGGCCACATGAACCTCTTTTATTTCTCCTGGCACCTGGGCTGTAATATTGATCGATTCCTGGCTAATGCATTTTCCTAGGCTGCCTACGGTTATGGGGACATCCATAACCTTGGCTGGGGTTACGGTGACTGGCACAGGCGGTCTGGCTCCTGGACCTCCGGGTATGCCAGCGCTTTTTGGAGTTTTGGTATTACATCCATGAAAACCAATCGATAGCAACACCAGGGCGATTAATTGACACCTATTTGATTTTGTCTTCATATTATTAAGATTTTATCTATTTCTATCATTTATTGTTAGGTTGCCGGCGGCATAGGCCAATGCGGCTAGGCTGATTGCTAAACCGTTTTTGGATGCCACCAGTTTTTGTCTGGCCGATGCCAAACTGTTTTGGGCTGTCATCAAATCTAGGAAAGAACCCAGACCATTTGCATAGGCAAGCTGTATGGAGTCGAAAGCTTCCTTGGCAGATTTTTCATATTCACCTGCAGCTTTCAATTGTCGGCAGGCTGACTTAAATTTATGGTATTGATCCCAGACATTTTTGGCTGTATCGAGCTTTGCCGCCTGTAGTTCATGTTTTGCAGCGCGGGTTCTTGCCCTGGCTTCGATGACATTATTAAGGTTTGCAAAACCATCGAACAGATCCCATTGCAGGCCAACGAAGGCGCTGTATTTTTGGTAATTGCTATCGTAGTGTTTAACCTTATTTATGGATCCTGTGAATCCCGCTATCAACTCTGGCATCAGATTGCGACTGGCTGATTTATTGGCCTGGGTGGCTGCATCGAACCTGGCTTTGGCTGCCAGGATATGGGGATGGCATTCCAAGGTTTTGGCGAGGATATCGTCGACCTGCCCCAGCAATGCGTCATCTATGTTGTTGTCAATGTTTGGGTTAAAAATATCAATCTGGGATGATACCTGGAGTCCTAGGACCCTGGCCAATTCAGCCCGGGCCGTCTCAATATTTGCCGACGAGTGTTCAAATTGAAACTGGGCTTGGCTAAGATTTGCCCTGGCTTTTAGGAGATCGTTGATGTTGCCCAGGCCGGAATCATATCTACGTTGGGCATATTCAAGAGAAGCCTTTGCGTCATCGAGACTTAGCTGATTTGCTGAAACCGCTTCCTTGGCTGAATCAAGGTTGAAGTAGGCCATTTGGACCGAGAATGCGAGTGTTTGCAAGGCCCTGTTGTACTGGAAGTTAGCGGCCAATAATTCGGATTTTGCAGCCTCGGCCCGGGCCCTATGGGCGCCGAACTTGAAAAGTGAATAGGTAATTTCTATCTGTGGATAAAATACCGTGGATTCATGGGTTATAAGTCGTTTATTATCAGATGGATTTTGTCCTGCAATATCCTTTGAGTTGGCCGCGATGGCCTTCAGTTTAACCTGAGGAAAAAACACAGCGGCGGCTTTGCCCTTTTGTGCCTCGGCTATTTTAGCCCTCTGCCAGGCCAGTCTGGTCTCGGGATTGTTCGAGAAGGCTATGTCAAGCAATGTATTAAGATCCGCAGGCCAGGTTATTTCAGTGGAAGGTAGGTCTTCTTCGGTACTGCATTCGGCGGGCAGATAATCAGAAGGACTATCACAGTTAACTGGTTGCTGGTCAGTATGGTTGCACGCGCAACCAAACAATGAAAGCATTACAATAGCCCAGCCGGCCAATTTATATGAAAAGCCCACGATAACTATTTTCTAACATTGTTTATTGATTGGCAAGTCTTTTTAAGTCTTTTTGTCACATTTTTTTATAATTTCGCCATGGTTTAAGTATAAAATTTTGCCATTTACATAAATTTCGCCGCGGCACGAGATAGCCTGTCATTCAACGCCATGCCCAGGCCGACGGCCGGTGCTTTTTCACAGAAAATTGTGTCATAACCACATTGATCCAAGTATCTTAGTATTGAGAAAATATTTCTGGAAGCCTCGGATAAATCTCCGTTTTCGCTCAGCCAAAAGGTGTCTTTTTTTTCCTGGACGGGCCTTTTCAGGTACACAATGGCGGTGTTACTGGCGGCCGCTGGAACCCTGTCGGCGTCAAATAATCTCAGTTTTGTATTTGGGCTGTAGTGTCGTTTAAATAGTCCCGGGGCTGCCGGGTCCGTGGTGGCCATTTGCCTAGGGCTAACCACTTCTAAGCCAGTGGCTTCCTGTAACATCTCTGCGGTTATTGCTCCGGGTCGTAAAATCTTTATTTGGTCTTTGGAAAGATCTATTATGGTGGACTCCAGGCCTATTTCGCAGGGACCGCCGTCGAGGATATGGTGTATTTTTCCCTGGAGCGAGTTCATAACATGTTTTGCTGTGGTTGGACTTATATACCCGAACTGGTTTGCACTGGGCGCAGCCAATGGTACCTTGGTCCTAACCAAGACTTCCCTAAAAACCCTGTGGGCTGGAATCCGGATGGCTACGGTGCGCTTTGAGGCCGTTATTTTGTTTCTGACGGAATCGGCCTTCGGTAACACAAACGTCAGTGGGCCAGGGCAGAATGAATCCACCAGGAGATTTAGGCTAGGGATAGTGTCATCCTTGATTTTTGTAAGGTTTAACAAGTCGTTAAGGCCTAGGACATGGACTATCAATGGATCCGTAAATGGCCGGTTTTTTATGTTAAATATCTGATTTATAGCGGTTTCGCTGGTGATTATGCCAGCTAACCCATAGACGGTTTCTGTGGGCAGTGCGACCACACCACCGGCCAACAATTCCCTACTGACCAGCGCAAGTGAATCGTTGGTTACACTTAAAATACTCGTATCTAAAGTCACTTATCTATTTCATTAATAGCATGTTACGAGCCCTCTTTATCATACGAGTTATATGTCTTTGTTGCCTGGCCGACAGACCTGTATATTTTCGTGGCAGAATCCGGCCAGTACCGGTAACATATCTGGCCAACTGTTCCACATCACTCCAATCGACATCTAAAGGCGACTTTTGGTCAGCCACTTTTGCATTTGTATTTTCCATAAGCACGGGTTTCATAGATAGAAAATTTCGAACATAAAAATCAAGAATAAAGTGCTTATTACAATTTTTTTATATAATAATCAGATTTCTATTGAATTTTTACAGAAAACATGCTGTGCTCATGAAATCTAAAAAATAAAACCATGAACACACTGGTGTTACTATTAAACGAATTTTACTGTGACGATTTGACTCAACAGAATGGTTATAACATAGTCAAGCTCAAACAGTTAATAAACTTCAGAGGATTTGAAAAAATTGTTATAGTATTGGATGGAATCCGTGAAGTAAATTTGGATGCGGTGCTGAAAATTTTCTGTGAGCATCTCTGCTGTGACAAAAATATAATACGTTTTGTTGAGTCAATTAATAGGGTTATTTATGAGGTTATACCGATTAATACCGATGATTTTTATGTATTTATGCCGGTCAGTGCCATGAATAAAGACAACCCGCTTCATGATATTTTCGAAAAAATGCAGCCCAATAAAAAAATACGGTTATGTCTCATTGGAGTGCCGGAAGTTATTGATAATAAGTTTGATACAGAAGTAGAGCTGCCACCAATAACAAATGGTGGATCCGTATTTGAGGACCTGTGGTCGTAAAATTGCTCTTGGCTATCATTTTTTCGTTGATATAATGCCAAGATTAATTTTTGACAACGGTGTAATGAATACGAGGCTTGACCCGCTGGAATACTATACCGAGACAGATTGGTGCGCCATGATTGCAGAGGCTGAAAAACATGAGACGCCGTTCTTGCTGATAAATCTCGGAATAATACGTAAAAGGTATCAGCAGCTAAAGGAGTTGTTTCCCTATGCAGTTGTTCATTATGCTGTTAAGGCAAATCCAAGTTTGCCGGTTTTGGAATTGTTACGTGATCTGGGAGCAAATTTTGATGTGGCTTCGATAAATGAACTTGATAGCCTGCTGTCCATTGGGGTTTCGCCGGATAGAATAAGCTATGGTAATACTATAAAAAAGAAGGTGCATGTTAAGTACGCCTATGACAAAGGCATACGTCTTTTTGCTTCGGACAGTGAAATCGACATAAGAAATCTCGCCGCCGTGGCTCCCGGTTCGGACATTTTTTTGAGAATTCTTGCAGAACACAGCTCCACCGCCGACTGGCCACTGTCAAAAAAATTTGGTTGCCATTCGGATATGGCCATAGATTTGCTTATGCTGGCGGATAAACTAGGGTTAAAACCCAAAGGGGTTTCGTTTCACGTCGGATCCCAGCAAAGGGAAATAGGCGCATGGGATTCATCGATAAGCCGCGTTAAATATATATTTGATTATTTGGAGAGCGAAAAAATCCCGCTTTCGCTGATAAATATGGGCGGCGGGTTTCCGGCCTCCTATATTTCTAGGACACCGGAAATGTCCACCTATGCAAGCGAGGTAACACGTTATCTTACAGAGGATTTTGGTGAAAATTTACCACATATAATATTGGAGCCAGGGCGTTCCCTTGTTGCCGACGCCGGCATTTTGGTCACCGAGGTTGTGTTGATTTCAAAAAAATCTTCCTTTGGCGTGGATACCTGGCTATATACGGACGCAGGTAAGTTCAACGGCCTTATGGAGACAATGGAGGAGAGTATCAAGTATCCGCTGTTTTGTGAAAGTGCTGGTCGGCTGGTTGAAGACTTTATAATTGCCGGTCCAACCTGTGATAGCCAAGATATTATGTATGAAACATTTAGAAACCCATTACCCAGACACATAGACGTGGGTGATAGGATTTACTGGTTAACCGCCGGGGCCTACACATCCAGCTATTCATCCATTGGATTTAATGGATTTCCGCCGATACAATCCTACTTTATAGAGCCATAACCTGTTATAGTCCAAGCTATTACTATTCATCTTGTGCTTTTTCTGCTTTTTCTGCTTTGGATTTTAATTTGGAGGCTTGCTTTTTTGCCTGGGCGCTTTGATATTCGAGCAGGCGTGTGTATTTATATAATGTGAAAAATCCCTGGGATATGGCTATGTACATGCCATGAAATCCGTCCAAAAATCCTAATTTTATCACATAGCATCGAAAAACTTTCCACAGCGCATGGGCCACTATGGACCAAATGTCAACTTTATCTAGTTTATGGTCTTCCACAAACAGGTCTGTGTATTTCAGCATCATCTCGATATGCTTCCTGGTGGAATCGTAGGTATAATGTAACAGGTTACCATTCAACAACTTGACCTTGCCATCTATCTTTAATTGTTCGTGGACGAGCCCACCAGCCCAGTAGCCGTAATCTTTTCTGAAAAGTCTCCTGCAGTGGTCGGGGTACCAGTCACCATGGTGTATCCATTTATTCAAAAAAAATACAATTCTTTTAAATTCAGCGCCATTGTATCGTTTGTCATTGTCTGCGACGAACATCAGTATAGATGACCTAAGTTCTTCTGATACAGCCTCATCGGCATCGATGGATAGGATCCAATCCTTGGTGGCCAGTTGCTTGGCGAAATTCCTTTGGTCCCGGAAGTTTTGCCAGGGATGTTCTATTACCTTTGCGCCATAACTTTCGGCTATTTCGACGGTTCTGTCGACACAATCATTTACGACCACAATGATCTCTTCCACCCAGCTGTGAACGCTATCTAAACAACGAGATATGTTCTTTTCTTCGTTACTAGCTATAATAACAGCGCTAATCGGCAATCTATTGCTCATCATTAATGATCATTTACAATATTTTCATAAAAATCAAAGTGGTCAATTCTTTTATTCGATAGCCAATCTATTATATAATTTACTAAATCCAATATCCAATATTCAACAAATTTTTTTGGTCGGGGCGACCGGGTTCGAACCGATGACATCATGCTCCCAAAGCATGCGCTCTACCAGACTGAGCTACGCCCCGAGGTTTTCATATATAACCACAAATAATTAATAAATTTTGCAATAAAAATAAATTTTTACATATGATTTTACTAGATATTTTTCCTATTTTTTATAACAATTCTCTTGACTCATGCCATGGGTGATCTAGATTGCTTTTCTGAGTAGATAAAGTTATCGACGGTGTTAGGATTAATTTAATATGAATTTTTTTGTTAGGTCATTCAAGGATGTTTTTATGGAAATTGGCCCATTGGCGGCGGTGGTGTTATATATAAGTATGACGCCGCATTATATCGAAAGAGAAAAGGTAAAGACGGCGTATATTAGTTGTTTGGTGGGCTGGGCTGTTTTGGTATTTTTTGCCACCACCGGTGAATGGATTTTTAGAGCGTTGGGCATAGGTATTAACTCATTTAACATATCTAGTGGATTGATATTCATTATGGTAGGCTTTGGAATGCTTCGGGGCAAGGATCCGATGGAAAAAGTGGCCGAAGGCGCGGGAAATAAGTCTCTGGCTAACCCAGCGATAGGTATAATCCCACTGGGAATTCCCATAATAGCTGGGCCCGGTGCGGTTGCATTTTCCATAGCCGAGAATGGCCAATCTAAGAATGTTGCGTCACTTATGGTATTTTTATTGGCCGTAACCTGTGCGGTGTATTGCCTGTATTTGGTCTTTCTTGTGGCGGTAAAAAGTGTACGTAAATTACCAGCAACTGTTGTAAAATTGAGTTACAAATTGTCCGGTTTATTTATGCTTGCCCTGGGTATACAGCTTATGATGAATGGCATTAATGGTGTGATCAATAAAGCTAAGATTCAGGCCGAGACAAGCATTAGTCAGCCCGCATTACCCAAAAAATAGAAATGATCTCGGTGATCGTTTTATATCTTTTATAGCAATGCCAGGTTTTGAGATTGGCCCACGAGATTAAAGAGTTTCGAAGTAACCAGAAGTGGTATATCGTCGATTATAGATAGTGTGATGGCGTCACTGGGTCTACAGTCTAGATCCAGATGTCTTTTACTATCAACGGTACCGGTCATTCGCATTTTGGCGAAAAAAACCGAATCTTTAGCAGAATGGATTATAATGGATGAAATTTTGTATCCAAGCACTGTTATTGCGTTGCTGAGCAGCATATGGGTCGACGGTCGAGCTAATTTCTCTTTGCCTATGGCATCCATAATTGCTTTACCCGACAGTGGCGATATATGTATATCAAATACTTTTTCTTCATTACCTATAAGCAGAGTTGTTACGCTAACGGATGTAATAACTGCTAATAATCCCACTCCCACGACATCCATGGGTGAGACTATAGGCAAAGTATGAATTAAATCAAGAAAATGTAACAAAATATCAAATTATGCCAAATTTTGTGCGATTTTTTTGATGGCCATATGGCAGGTGATTATTTCATCAATGGACTCTGGTTCAAAGTTTTCTGTACCATTCATCAGCTGTTCTATAAGTGTTGGAATGCGGGTAAATTTTATTTTATCTTCCAAAAACAACTCGACAGCTGTATCGTTGGCTGCATTGAAGACCGTTGGCATAATACCGCCGGCCTCTAGACACAGTTTCGCGAGTCGAAGACATGGAAATTTCTTTTCATCCGGTGGTTCAAAGCTGAAATTTATTGGATCGGAGAACGAAACGGTCTTTTGTGAGCTTGGTTGTCTATGGGGATAAAAAAGACAATTTCTTATGGGAAATCTCATGGATTTTTCACTAATTTGGGCAATAATTGACCCATCCAGGAATTCCACCAGGGAATGGACCAGGCTTTGCCTGTGTATTGTGACTTTGATTTGCTGTGGAGCTAGATCGAACAACCACCGGGCTTCGATCATTTCCAATCCTTTGTTTGCCAGCGTTGCCGAATCTATGGTGATTTTTTGCCCCATACGCCAGGTCGGATGTTTAAGTGCTTGTTGTGGAGTTACATAATCCAAGGCATCGGTATCGTAATCCAGGAATGGGCCGCCGGAGGCAGTTAGCCATACCTGTCTTAGGGACTTTTTGTCCTCACCGGCAAGGCATTGAAAAATTGCATTGTGTTCGCTATCAATTGGTAGGAGTTCAACGTTGTTTTTTTTTGCCTGGGCACATAGAAACTTCCCTGCCGTCACAAGTATTTCTTTGCTGGCAATTAGTATCTTCTTTTTTAATGAGATAGCGTTCAGTGTGGCTCTAAGGCCGGCTAGACCGCTCACAGCCATTATGAATATGTCGAAATCGATGTTAGAGACAAGCTCATCCATGGCCTGTTCACCGCTAAATACCCTGCAATCTGCACAAAGTTCATGCAGTTTTTCACTTTCACCGTCGCTGATAGCTAGATTTTTAACGGAAAATTCACCGGATATTTCGGCGAGCCTATTTAGATTGGTTTTGGCTGCAATCCCAACCAGTTCAAAGTGTTGTCTGTGTTCCCTCAGTTCTTCTAATACGCTACTTCCGATCGAGCCGGTTGCCCCGAGGAGTATTACTTTGCTTTTCATATATAACAACTTGTACAAAAATCCTCCTCCATAGATTCGCGAGAATAAATTTGTTTTTTTATAATATTGACTGTGATGTCGTGTTACTTAGACCTCAGTTGAGTCATAAATTTAGTGTTCGGTACGGTGAAAAGTGAAATAAAAGATGTGGGCAGTGTGCGCAAGGTTTTTACCATGACCATTAGTAAAGATGAGGCGCAAAATGAAGAGAACCTGTTGATTAAGGCGATTTCGAGGGATGCTAAGATGCCTGGATTTAGAAAGGGTCATGTGCCAGAGGCTATTGTACGTGCAAAGTTTTCAAAGGATGTAAAGGCCAGGCTTGACAGACAATTATATTCCAGAGCCATGGAGTTTGTAACCAAGGAGCACAATGTTCGGATTTTTTCAGTGGTCAAGGTTGATTCCAACGATAAGGCAAGTGGCGAGAAAGAGCTGGTTATGACCATAGATGTTAAGCCAGATTTTAAACTGATCGATTATAAAAACATAGAGTTCGAACCGATCAGTGCTGAGGTTAGCGATGATGAAATAGATAATGCCCTGGAGCAGATAAGAAACCATAATGCTGACTATATTAGCGTGGATCGCGAAGCCAGGAAAGGTGATTTTTTGAGGCTATCCTACCGCGGCCTACTGACTGACGGTTCGGAGATTTCTAAGCTGGATGCTGTACTGCCTATTTGGGGTAAGCAAAAAAGTACCTGGGAAGAGGCCGGTGCTGAGGATTCACCTGGTGTTAAAGCAATTATCGACGGTATCATTGGTATGAAAGCCGATGAGGATAGGGAAATTGAAACCACATTTCCGGAAGATTTTTCCGTAAAAGCTCTTGCTGGCAAGACAGCTAGGTATGATGTTCATGTTTTTGAGGTAAGGGAAAAGGTTCTGCCAGCGCTTGATGATAGGTTATTTGAGAAACTAAGAGCAAAGACCATCGAAGAGTTGCGGACCCAAATTGTTAATGATTTGAAGGCCCGTAAGGTACAAATGGGCCGGTTCGAACAGAGAGAGCAATTGGTAAGAAAATTGATTGATAGTGTGGACTTTGAAGTTCCAGAAAGCGCCGTAGAGCATGAACGGATTCAAATTTTTAGGACATTTTGGGAGCGACAGGTCCAGGAAGGGGTTTCCCCGGCTGAGCTGGAAAAACACAAGGATGTGCTGTATAAAGACACCGAAGATATTGCTCGAAATAGGGCCAAGATAAATTTTATCCTGGAGCGAATTGCCATTGAGGAAAAAATCACCGTGTCCGCCGATGAACTAAGCCAAATGATTATGCAGGAAGCATCTATGTTGCACACCACACCGGAGAAGCTGGTAAATGAAATAAAAAATGATAGGATTAGGATTCAGGATTTGCAAAGGCGGGCATTATTTAGCAAAACATTGGATTTCTTGATTATGGAAAACACAAAGCATCACCAGGATCCGGCTGGAACCGGTTCAAAGGAAACTTCAAATAACGAGTCGGAGGAGTTGGGCGCTGGAAAGGCAGAGGCGGAGAAGCCCAGGCGTAGCCGATGATGCCAGGGATAATTTGGTCGTTTATGCATGAAAAAAGTACTTCATTTAGAAAAAGAGTCGAATAATTATGAAAACACTTAATGCACATTATCTTCCATTACCTTATGTCTATGAACGAGATGGCAGACAAGAGCGCTCTTGGGATATATATAGTCGCCTGTTAAAGGACCGGATAATTTTTCTTGGGACATCGATAGATGACTTCGTTGCCAATGCCATCGTGGCGCAGTTTTTGTTTCTGCAGATGGAAGATCCCAAAAAGGATATTCACCTTTATATAAACTCTCCTGGTGGTAGCATTACCGCTGGCATGGCCATCTACGATACGATGAAATTTATGAATTGCGATGTGGTTACCTACTGCGTGGGCCAGGCGGCCAGCATGGCGACCGTATTGCTAGCTGCTGGCACAAAAGGTAAACGTTACGCATTGCCTAACAGTAGGGTTATGATACATCAACCCTCGGGTGGCGCCGGTGGTCAAACATCGGATATTTCCATTGCCGCCAAGGAACTTTTACGTTGGAAAAGGACCCTGAACATGGTACTCTCGGAGTGTACGAGTCAGCCGGTGGAAAAAATTGAGAAGGACTCTGATAGGGATTACTTTATGGTAGCCGCCGAAGCTAAAGACTATGGCATTGTCGATGAGGTGATAAAGAGCAAACCAAAACCTGAAGAGACCTAGATTATACCATAACCATCGTCATAAGTAATTGGCCTAGAGCAAGGTGCAACCCATCCAATGGGTGTTGCTATTTATGGCATCGGTCCCAACGTCTGTAAAAATTTTATTGATTTCATTTGGGTATTCAGGAGATATACCCATCTGAAATTGTCTCATCTCGGTCCTTTTATTTTTTATGATTTGATCAAAATTTATCATATCACAGCCAATGTTTACAAGTTTATTATATGTATCTTCAAGAATTTTTATAGTCTCATCGGTAAAATCCTTGCCCGAATGTTCGCAGGCCAGTGAGATGGCCCACATAACTGGTTTGCAGATAAATTCAGATATGGCATGACCTATGTCATTCAACGGCAAATCAAAAAGTATAACTAAGGCTTCTTTCAGTATTGCGGCTAGGCGATCAGGATAATAGTCGCCGATAGAGCCACCTAGCAAATAAGGTAACCATACGACTGGAAGATGTTCATTATTTATTTCTTGTGGAAAGTTCAGGTTATTATATGTGGCCACTTCATGAAAAAATAATTCCAATCTTGTAAAAAAATCCGATGTTGATCTACATAACTCTATGTAATAGTGAAGGTTTTCTGTTTTCGAATAATTGAATTTTAGATATTGATTAGAATAGATGGCTTTTTCGTTAGGTAGAATATTCCTATAGCCCCAGTAACCATTCCTTTGTTGTAATATCCAATCACGCCACGGATTCGCATTGGCAGAAACAACCAGTGATAAAAACCAAACCAATACGACAAACCATCTCGTCTTCATTGTATATGTATTCTGTTATATTTATTGAATATTGTCAATATTTTACACCCTGTAGAGGTATATTACTCCGTCAAAAATAAAATCCATTTGGTTGTAAATACGACCATCCATAACTGACATTAGCTCCGATTGTTTTTTGAACACATTTGACCTGTTTTCTTTCGATAGACCTATTTTCAGTTCAGTTTAGGGCTGGGATTTTTTGGTTTTGGAGTAGTTGGGTTCTACCCCAACACCCTGGCTAACACGGTTACTGTTTTTTTCTACGACCCCTGGTGGATTTACTATTACTGGCTGGGGCTTTATGGTTATTTTTTGCTTTTGCTGCTGTTTCAATAATGTTATTAACCCTAGCAGATTCATCCTTGGCTGTTGGTTTGACATGGGTTGTGTGGTTGCCATTAGCATTGGCCAAATTAGTTTTTTCATTATCAGAAAGCACTACTTCAGCTCTAGCTCTGTTGTCTGCACTTGTGTTTGTTATGTGTATTGCTATCTTTTGCAGTCTTTGTTTGACTGGCTCTAATTCTATACTATATCCGCTATTTGTAAGCTTGTTACAAATACGTTCTATTATATTTATAGACCCTAATGAAAATTCTGAATTTTTATGTTTAAAAGATTCTTCAACGATTTTCATTAGTATAGAATATATACGCTTATGTAAAACGTTAGCTACATTGGCCACACTTTTTAAATCAAACACTTTGCACAACCCTTCATCTAGTCTTTCCTGTAATTTCTTGGGATATCTATCTCCCACACTGCCACTTAATAGGTTTGGCAACCATAGGATAGATTTATTAATTTCTTCGTTTGGTAAATGCTTCTTATTATATTCGCAAATACTACGAAGAAATTCTTCCAATTTTTCAATAAATCCAAAGCATAAATTAGCTACACTAGCGTTGATACCGTTGGAATTATAACCAGAATCATAACCTAGAAGAGTATGTAATTTACTTTCTTCACCGCCTGCTTTAAGATAGTTATTAATACTTATATAAAAGTTACTTCTGGGAATTGCAATTGATCGTGCATACTTATCACTCTCATTGCGACCATAGATCCATTTACTATATACTTCCTTTCTTAGCCATTCGTCCCAGTCTGCTTTTGCCGGGTTAATCACCGACATAAGGAAACACAACAAAATAATTTTTTTTGCACTTTTACTCATAATAAAACTAGGGTGTCATAGTTTATAAAAATTATCAAGTTTTTCTTGACAGCCAATGTAAGCCATTTGCTACATAATATCCTCTTCATAAGTCTGTTATGAAGCAATGCCAGAAAAACCGATAAGCAGACCGACGGGATAATATAGTTGCTAAGTTCTTGATATAGAAAATAATAACCAAGATTGTATGTCGCGGTATCAGAATAGATTGGATTCGTTCACTCTGGTGGAAATAGTTTCCTCTCTTGGGATCATAGTTTTGATTGTAGGATTCGGCAGTAAGTTGTTTCGCCGGGACGACGGTGTGGAATCTGTGAGAGCCGCCGAGCGGATTTTTTTCGAGGCCATGAACTATGCTAGGTTTCGTGCCATATATTATCATTCGGTGGTTCGGTTCATGATTGATGTGTCCGATGATTCCGAATATTCCCATCGAAAGATCATAGTTGCCCTCAAAAAGACCGGTGATGGAGGCCAGACGATCCTGGAAAAACAAAAGGAGATTTTGCTTCCACGGCATACATTTTTCATACCAAAGACTTACGTTAGAAATATTTTACCCGGGGCATCGGATGCTAGGTATTTCTGGGACAACTGCTTATTTACCGATGGTGGCAAAACCTTAACCATGGCCTTTCGGGACATAGATAGCGTTGGAATGCCAATGGAATCTTCCTCGGTCAAGCCTATACTCTATGCTGTTGGAGCCGGCTCCTGTAAAGCGGATGCTTCTAATAAATTCAGTGTTAAGTTCTTAAAAGACACAAAGGTTTGCGGTGGTGTACTACTACCCGGTGGTATTATTACCACATTGGATTCCCCGGATAAAATCATCAAGCTACTCCAGTGAGCTACCTATGCAAAGGCACAAACGAATTGGATTTTCTCTGCTGGAAGTATTGTTGGCAATAGGTGTGATTGGCGTAGCCCTGCCTGCCATTTTAACCATTTGGGTTAGTCAGATTGCTGCACTGGATGCAAGCAGAAATATGGTGAAATTGATCAATGCCAAGAAAAATTTTTTGGCCATTATATCCGATGACGCATTTAGCTCCTATGAACCAAAAACGATGTTCTTGATGAGACGGCTGGAAACCATAGCCGGTAAAAGTATTTGTAAAACTTCCGTGACCGCAGATGCTTCCAGTCTAGCCTTGCACTGGGATGATGAAGTTTTTGTAATTTCATTTACAAAGGATGCAACGAATTCGCTGGCCGGTGTATTTGGGTTGTATGATTTGACCATAAGGCTATCCGCTTGTTCACCTACAAATCCAGCGAAATCTAAGCCTAATTCGCCGAAACATATTTTTCAAAATTTTTACTATTCCAGGACTAAAATGTAAAACCAATGGCTTTTCATTCTCGTTGACTTAGCCATGGGTGGTCAAGATGATAGGAAACAGTGAAGAACAATTTTGTCCATCTACATGTTCATACCGATTACAGCCTACTGGATGGTTCCTGTCGGTGTGATAGATTATGCGCCAAAGTCAGCGAAATTGGAATGCCAGCCGTTGCGATGACCGATCATGGCAACATCTTTGGCGTGCCAGATTTCCTGGAAAAATGCAAGAAATTTGACATTAAGCCGTTGGTTGGCTGCGAGTTATATACACTCTACGAGGCCGATTTTACAATCAAAGAGAAATTTCCTCTGTATCATATGGGACTCATTGCTATGAATGAGAATGGGTTTAAAAATCTGTCGAAGCTTGTGTCCTTGTCCCAGCTAAAAGGTTTTTATTATAAGCCGAGAATCAACTGGCAGACCATTGCCGAGCATTCGGCCGATTTAATCTGTCTAACCGGTTGCTACCAAGGCTATTTGTCCTCGATGATTCTGAACGAGGATCCGACATCGGCGAGAAATGGATTGGCTCGATTATTGGACATTTTTGGCAGAGACCGGTTATTCATCGAGGTGCAGAACCACGGAACCCAGGAGCAGGAATATTATTCAAAAAAATTGTTTGAGCTAGGCGATGAATTTAATGTAAAAATTGTTGCAACAAACGATTCTCACTATGTGAATCAGCAGGATTGGGAAGCCCATGATGCATTGCTATGTATACAAACCGGTGCTAAACTGTCCGATGAAAAACGCATGCGTATGCAAACCCGGCAGTTGTATATTAAGTCGCGGGAGGAGATGGAGTTGGTATTTGGCGAGCGGCCAGATTGCCTGGATAATACGCTGCTTGTTGCCGACATGTGTGACTTTTCGCTTAGATATGGGGAAAATCACTATCCGGTATTTCCTAGGCCGGTGGAGTTGAATTTTGAAAGCAACGTTGATTACCTTAAGTCATTATGCTGTAGTGGTCTCAAAGAAAGATATGGGCTGGACTACCAGGATCCAGGTGGCATCGGTGAATCCGGCGAAGATGCTAGGCGCCGGAAGGAAATCATCCTCAGGATGGACTATGAGCTGAGTATTTTGGAAAAAACAGGCTTCGTTGATTATTTTTTGATCGTCTGGGATTTTGTCAACTGGGCACGAAAAAATCACATATCGGTGGGACCGGGGCGCGGGTCAGGAGCCGGTTGTGTTCTGGCCTATCTGCTCAAAATAACTGACATCGATCCGATTAGGTTTGGTCTGCTTTTTGAGCGATTTCTCAATCCTGAACGCATTTCTCCACCGGATTTTGACATAGACTTCTGTATGCGTAGGCGCGGAGAGGTGATAGATTATGTGCGTAAAAAATACGGTGAGGATCATGTGGCGAACATAGTAACCTTTGGTACCTTCGGCACAAAGATGGTAATCCGGGATCTGTGTCGTGTTCACGATATACCCTATGCCGAAGCAGATAGGCTTGCTAAGATGGTCCCGGACGAGCTGCATATGACCCTGGATCTTGCTCTGGAAAAATCAAAGGAGCTCGCGCTGGAAGTAGAAACCCGGCCAAACATTGCAAAAATTTTGGACCAGGGCCGGATTATCGAAGGCACCGTTCGCAACATCGGAACCCATGCGGCCGGGGTTATAATCACAGAAGAGCCTGTGGCGGAAATGGTTCCAGTAATATTGCAGGACGGAATTCTAACCACCCAGTTTTCAAAAGATCCCATAGAGGCGCTGGGATTACTGAAAATGGATTTCCTTGGCCTGAAAACCCTTACCGTAATATACGATGCGCAGAATTACATCCGACTGCGGGATGGCCTGGAATCCTTTCGCATCGAGGATATTCCTCTGGATGATAAAAAAACCTACGACCTGCTTAACAGTGGCGAAACCATAGGTGTCTTTCAACTTGGCGAATCTGTGGGCATGAGAGCATTGTGCAAGCGGTTCAATATGTGGTGCATAGAGGATGTTAGCGCCATTAGTGCCCTATATAGGCCCGGGCCAAGCGATTGGATCGATGATTATATTGCCGGGAAAAATGATCCGTCGAAGATAAAGTATCCGCATCCTCTTTTGCAGGATATTTGCTGTGAAACCTATGGTATAATGGTTTACCAGGAACAGGTTATGGAAGCCGCCAGGGTTATAGCCGGCTATAGCCTTGCCGGTGCGGATATTTTACGTAGGGCCATGGGTAAGAAGAAGTTGGATGTAATGAATGCCCAGAAAGCTGACTTTATTGCCGGTGCTAAAAAGTATAACGGTATAGGAAGGGAGAAGGCTGAAGAAATATTTTCAATTCTGGAAAAATTCGCTGGCTATGGCTTCAATAAATCGCACTCGATTGCCTATGGAATAATATCCTATCAAACCGGTTACCTGAAAGCCAATTATCCGGTAGAGTACATGGCCGCGGTGCTATCATCGGAGCTTGGCAATGCGGAGAAGGTGGCCTATGGCATCGGTGAATGCTCCAGGATGAAAATTCCAGTCCTGGGCCCTGATATAAACAGTTCACTGGGTAGCTTTACGCCAAAATGGCGAGATGGTTGCATTCAATTTGGACTTGGAGCTATAAAAGGTGTTGGTGATGCGGCGGCGGAAAACATAATCTCCGAACGTGGGCAACACGGTAATTTTTTGGATTTTGTGGATTTTTTACGGCGAGTTGATCTACGTTTAATCAACAAGCGGGTGCTGGAATGTCTCATATTGAGTGGTGCTTTTGATTCCTTCGGTGTCGATAGGAACCATCTTATGGAGTCGGCCGAAGCCGTTGTCACCGAAGCATTTTTATTGAAGAAGGACAGGGATATTGGCCAGGCAACCCTGTTCGATATGTTCGCTGAGGATGAGGCGGTTAATGTTCGTATCACTACCACCGGTGCGCTGATGTCTAGTCTGGATAAACTTAGGCATGAAAAAGAGCTGCTTGGATTTTACATAAGTGGCCATCCATTGGACGAATTTAGCAATTGGACCCATAAAATAAACTATCCGGCCGAGGCGGACATGGAAGGGTTGGCGGATGGATCGGTGTTCCGGCTATGCGGCGTGGTGAATTCCATTGAAAAAAGAATTACGAAAAAAGATAAGCGACTGTGGGCCACTTTCTGCCTGGAAACCATAGGCAGGAAGTTTTCTTTTAACTGTTTCTCCGATGCCTATGAAACCGTTAGTATTAATTTGATCGAATCCCAGGTAGTGGTTGTTACCGGAACGGTAAGGAAAAGTAATGATGAGGTTAGATACAGCGTTTTTTCGATGGACACCGTTTCTGACTCATTGAAAAAAAATGTAAAAAAAATTATATTCAAAATGGATTGTGTCGGTGGTGATGTGAAGTCGGCATTGACCGAAATAAATTCCTATTTGCAGAGCAATCCTGGCTCGGCCGAAGTTATTTTAAGCTTCAGGTTCAGTGAAGGTCAGGTTCTGCCGATTAAATTACCGTTGTCGTTAACCTGTTGCGCTTCGATAAGTGAATTAGCCATATTGATGAAAACCAACCCCTCTGTGGACGTTGACATCGAGCTGGGTGTACCGGTTATTTTAAGAAAATCATGAAGACTATAAAAAACATTGTACAAATTTTTCCTGGTTGCTTACAGTTAGAACCATGGAAAATAGGACGATATTTCAGAAAATCATCGACGGCGAGGTTAAAAGCGAAATACTTTTTGAAGATGAATTTTGCCTGGTGATCAATGATATAAATCCCCAGGCACCGACCCATGTGTTGATCATTCCCAAAAAGGTCATTCCACGGGTTTCGGAGGCAACCGATGAGGATGTAGTTATTATTGGAAAACTCCTGCTGGCCGCCAGGGATTTTGCGAAAAAAAGGTCACTTGGATCCGGCTTTCGGCTGGTCCTGAATAATGGTCCGATGGCCGGAGAAACGGTGCCCCATCTACACGTTCATTTGTTGGCTGGCAGACCGATGTCCTGGCCTCCAGGCTGAATGGTTGTCTGATCAAGACTTGGTTGTTGACCATTGGCTGCGTTTATGTTTTCTTTCGTAGCATCGGTAGACCCTGTGGTGATTTTTTTAAAAAATCTATTGACGGACTTCATTGCATTAGAAGCCGGTTTCGACCCAGGTATTTTTTTTAGTAAAGAAAAAAGTGACGAGACATTTTCACCAATTCCATATACAAAAAGATCTCCGTATATTTGCTTTGCAACATTTTTGAATGAAGATACATTATGAAACTCTTTTGAGTAATTTATTGTGAGTTTTTTGCTTTCTTTGGATTTATTGCTATTGATGCTGATGGCTTCGATTTTAACCATAGCCGTTTGGGCGATAAAATCGATGTGGTCTTTTTCATCCCTATCTTTCTTGTTAGCGTTGCTCAGCATGAGGCTGTCGATGTATACATCTATATTGGTTATTGCTACCGGTGGATTTGCAATCCACAACTCGCTAAGGTTTAGTGTTATGTCATTGATAATTGTGTTGCTTTTTAGCAGTGACAGGTGGATTAATTTTCCTGATATGCGGCTGAACTTTGCCAGTTCAATGGACTTAAATTGACCCTTCGGGTTTTGTATAATAACATTCCTAAGATCTACAATGCCTTTAAACACATTGCACTGAGATTTTTCTATGATGATTGGAGATTTATATTTATACTTGGAATAGATCCTAATGGCCGTTGGCAGCCATAGGTTGATAAGCGATGCCATCAATAGCAAAAAAATGGAAACTATAAAAATTGTACTAATCAGCAGAGCAATCAATTTTTTTACCGTTGATACGGTCCTGAATAAAACCTTAAAAGCCCTAAAAGGCCATAATAGAAAACCAAACATAGAGATTAATTTTTTAGAAAGTTGTTCCAATTTATATAAGTATCAATCATTTTATTTCTTCTGTATTGGTAGCCAAATGGATAATACTAATGATTTAATCGAGAAAATTTCTCCGTTCGACCTGGGGATTTGGATGATTTTTGAAAAAAAATTTAGATCATTTTGCTTTTTGGGAACAAAAATTGCTAGTTATTTATGTAGCTAGGAGTTAATAAATAAATTATGGCAAAAATTTTAGGCATAGATCTTGGTACTACTAATTCATGTATGGCCGTCATGGAGGGTGGTAAGGCGGTTGTAATTCCAAATTCCGAGGGAGCGAGGACAACCCCATCGGTGGTTGCTTTTACAAAGTCTGGCGATAGGCTTGTTGGGCAAACTGCTAAGCGTCAAGCGATTACAAATCCGCAAAATACTATTTTTTCAGCAAAACGGTTGATTGGTCATAAATACTCTGAGATTAGAAAATTGGCCGATTCACTGCCCTATAAGGTGGTGGAAGGTGAAAATGGTGCTGCCTGCGTCCAGTGTAAAATAGGTGATAAAATCGAAGTATTTTCACCGGAACAGATATCGTCAATGATTTTATCGAAACTAAAAGCTGATGCAGAAGCCTATCTGGGTGAGACAGTTACCCAGGCCGTCATAACCGTACCTGCCTATTTCAATGATGCCCAGCGCCAGGCCACCAAGGATGCGGGAACGATCGCCGGATTGGAGGTTTTGCGTATTATAAATGAACCGACCGCAGCTTCTTTGGCCTATGGATTGGATAAAAAAGGCGAAAAAAAGATTGCAATTTACGATCTTGGCGGTGGCACCTTTGACGTGTCAATCCTAGAAATTGGAGATGGTGTGTTTGAGGTCAAAGCCACCAATGGAGATACACATCTCGGTGGTGATGATTGGGATAAAGCAATCATCGACTGGTTAGCCGATGGTTTCGAAAAAGAAAATGGTATTGATCTAAGAAATGATCCGGTGGCTCATCAACGGCTTAAGGAAGAAGCTGAGAAGGCTAAAATTGTTCTGTCGTCGGCTCAGCAAACTGATGTGAATCTGCCATTCATTGCCGGAGATGCCAGTGGCTCAAAACATCTTAATGTCACCTTGACCAGATCTCAGCTGGAAAAAATCTGTGATAATCTTTGCCAAAGGACCATTGCTCCCTGCAAAAATTGTCTGAAAGATGCTGGGTTTAACGCTTCGGATATAGATGAATTGGTTTTGGTCGGTGGAATGACCAGATCACCGAAGGTCATTGAAGTTGCTAGGCAAATAGTTGAAAAAGACCCAAATCAGGGTGTTAATCCGGATGAGGTCGTTGCCATTGGTGCGGCAATCCAGGGCGGTGTGCTGAAAGGCGAAGTCACCGATGTGCTGCTACTCGATGTGACACCACTGACTCTGGGTATAGAAACCGCCGGCGGTGTATCCACACCGATGATAGAGCGTAATACCACGATTCCTACTAAAAAAACCCAGGTGTTTTCTACCTATGCTGATAACCAGACCGCTGTGGATATAAAAATTTTACAAGGTGAGCGTCCCATGGCTAGAGACAATAAGATGCTTGGTATCTTTAGGTTAGACGGTATTCCCATAGCTCCAAGGGGTTTGCCCCAGGTAGAAGTTACATTTGACATTGATGCCAGTGGTATTTTAAATGTATCGGCCAAGGATCTGGGTAGTGGTAAAAATCAACACATCACTATCTCCGGTGCTTCGGGATTATCCGACGAGGAAGTCGAGAGGCTTAGGAAGGAAGCAGAAAAATTTGCCGAAGCGGATAAAAAAGAAAAGGAAAAAGTTGAAACTAGAAATCACCTAGATTCGTTTATCTATCAAACCGAGAAGCAGATAAAAGATACGGCAGATAAGCTTTCCGAGGAAAATAGGAAAAAACTTGAAGCGGCGGTGAGCGATGCCAAAAAAGTATTTGAAAATAAGGAGGCATCGGTGGAGGAACTGAAATCTGCCCAGGAAGCATTGACGAAGGTTTTCCAAGATATGGCTCAGGAAATGTACAAGAATGTGCAACCCCAGTGGTCAAATGATGGGGCGTCACAGTCATCGGACCAGAATCAAAAATCAGAAAAGTCAGAAAAACCAGAAGGTGTTATGGACGCTGATTTTGAAGTTATAGATGAGAAAAAAAGTCCTAGTTGAATTGAGATGGGTAGATCTATGGATAAACAATTTAACATTGAAGAAACACTATGAATATGAAGGAAAATATACAACCATTAGGTGATCGAATCCTCATCAAACAGGCTGAGGAAAAAGAACAAATCAAAGGTGGAATAATAATACCAGATTCGGCGAGGGAAAAATCGCAAGAAGCTACTGTTCTAGCACTTGGAACAGGTAAACGTGATGAAGATGGTAAAAGGATCGAGTTTGATGTAAAAATCGGTGATCAGGTTCTGGTCAGTAAATACAACAGTGGTACCGAGATCAAGCTCGGCGATGAAACCTATTCATTGGTTCGGAGTGATGATATATTGGCTATACTTAAATAACATATTTATAATTAGGAGAATAGAATTATGGCAAAACAATTAATATTCGATGATCAGGCACGCAAAAAAATGTTGGACGGCGTGTCTATTTTGGCAAAGTCTGTCAAGGGTACGTTGGGGCCTAGAGGTCGTAACGTCTTGATAGATAAGAAGTTTGGCGCACCGATTGTGACCAAAGACGGCGTTACCGTGGCGAAGGAAATAGAGCTAGAGGACCCATTTGAAGATATGGGAGCGCGAATGGTCAAGGATGCGGCTTCACAAACCTCTGACGATGCCGGTGATGGAACAACCACCGCTACGGTTTTGACCGAGGCGATCTTCTGTGAAGGCCTCAGGAGTATGACCTTTGGTGTCAATCCGATTTCCGTTAAAAGGGGAATCGACAAGGCAGTCGAAGCCGTTGTGAAAGAGCTATCTAAAACTTCCAAAAAGGTTGGTGAATCCGGGGAAGTTCGACAGGTCGCTACGGTTTCGGCGAATTGGGATGAAGAAATTGGAAAAATCATTGCCGAAGCCATGGAAAAGGTCGGTAAAGATGGAACCATAACCGTCGAGGAAGCCAAAAGCATAGAAACCATGTTGGAGGTGGTCGAGGGTATGCAGTTTGACAAGGGTTATCTGAGTCCTTACTTTGTGACCAACCCGGACAGCATGGAGTGCAATCTGGACAATGTCTATATCCTTATTTATGAGAAGAAAATAAGCTCGTTAAGTGATCTGTTGCCACTGATGCAAGCCGTTGCTCAGAGTGGTAAGTCGTTGATGGTCATTGCCGAAGAAGTTGATGGCGAAGCTCTAACAGCCCTTGTGGTTAATAGGCTACGCGGCACACTCCATGTCTGCGCAGTAAAGGCTCCATGTTTTGGCGATCGTCGCAAAGCAATGATGGAAGATATTGCCATACTAACCGGCGGAAAATTCATATCGGAAGACCTGGGCATAAAACTGGAAAACGTTAAGATTGAAGATCTTGGCTATGCGAAGAGGATAAATGTAACCAAGGAAACCACCACCATAATTGAAGGTGCCGGTGATCGTTCCGCGATAGATGCGCGAATAAAGCAAATTCGCCATCAAATCAATGAAAGCAAATCGGATTTTGATAAAGAAAAATTACAGGAGCGCCTGGCAAAATTGTCCAATGGGGTTGCTGTTATAAGAGTTGGTGCAGCCACCGAGGTGGAAATGAAAGAGAAAAAGGACCGCGTTGATGATGCCTTGCATGCCACGCGAGCAGCCGTCGAGGAAGGAATTTCCACCGGTGGAAGTGTGGCGTTGTTGCGTTCGGCCTATGTGATCGACAATCTCGACCTCACCGGTGATGAGGCAATCGGTGCTTCGATTATAAAACGTGCCATAGAAGCGCCACTGCGCCAATTATGTGCAAATGCTGGCATAGATGCTTCACTGATTGTGAACGAGGTTAAATCAAAAAATGGTTCCTATGGCTATAATGTGGCCACAGGTAAGTTCGAGGACCTGATGGCTGCCGGTGTGATCGAGCCCACAAAAGTTAACCGGACTGCGCTGCAGAATGCTGCTTCGGTGGCCGGAATGTTGTTGACCACCGAATGCATAATCACCGAGCTTCCTAAAGAAAAATCTTCCTGTGGACATATGTCACACCATGGCGGTGATATGGATGGCATGATGTGATCTAACATCAAGTCCTGGTATCATCTGATTAAAGCTAGGCTAGTATGCGGCATACATAGTAGCCTGGCTATTTTATCTTTCACAGCTAGGCCCTGGGCCCCATGGCCTGGTTTACTATGGTGTTTACTGTAAGAGACTTGAAGTTCAGTCCCTGGGAAAACTGTGAAACCTCGATCCTTTGGTCAGTGGATGCGTTCTGGGTCTGGGTCCAGCAAAATTGCAAATCATCGAGCGAATTGCTGGAGTAAACATACGGCCTGGCAGGCAATTGCATCACCGCTTCCGATGGCGTCCAGTCCCTCGTTGCTTGTCGCTTTGATGCCAATTTTTGCAGGATCTAGGCCAATGGCTGTGGCTAAAGTGGCCTTCATTTCTGGTATGAATGGAGTTAGCCTGGGCTGTTCAGCTCTGAGCACCGTGTCCAGGTTTACAATGTCATAACCGCGGTCTCTGGCCATTTGTACGGCCTGTTTTAGGATTTTTACCGATGATATGTCCCGGATACTTTCGTCATCGTCGGGAAACAGCTGACCTATGTTTGGCAAAGCCAGCGCACCCAGGATGGAATCTGCCAGAGCATGGCAGAGGCAATCGGCATCAGAATGGCCAAGAAGCCCTTTATTATTAGGTATTTTTACTCCACCAAGTATTAAATCCCGGCCGATGACCAGGCGATGAATATCAAATCCAATGCCAATTCTCATGAGAATCTTCTGATGATTTTCAGCAAAGTTTCAAAATTTTTCGGTGGCCTGGCGACCAGTGTTACCTCTTCTCCCAGAATGGACGAATTTAGGACTATGCTGCCCAGATGGATGCATTGACTGGTAAACAATGGGCTGGCGGTTCTCTTCATCGGATATACTTTTTTAAAATCTTCGATGGACGGCACAGGAACATAATCGTAAGTATCTTCGCCTAATATCTTTAGGCCGCAATTGGCCCCATGGAGCCGAACCTGATGGTACCTCAGGTAATTGCATGAGGCTTCGTAGATAGAAAAATTTCCGATTCGTTCGATTAGACTAAATTTTGTCTGGGATTTTTTCCCAGTGCTTCGGGAGATAACAGCCATAGGTTTCGAGAAATGCTTTGCCAGTGGTAGATTGCAAACTATCTCACTATCAAGATGTTCTGTGTCTCTGCAGAGCACTGTAAATTTGAATAATAGAGCCTCGGATCCATAGGCATTTCTCAGCAATCCCGAGGATTCGCGATGGGTGGCGATGATCGAGCAGCCACTGATGTTGTACTCCAACGGGTAGACAGGCTTATAAAACGCTTCAGGGTTTTTCTCCCCCAGGGCAGCTATTATGTTTTTGCCATTTGGATCAGCCGATTTATCTAGATGGACACCGTTCGGCTTGTTTAGAACAAAAAAGTCGTCCCGGCTATAAACTATGTCCATCCTTATTGGTCTATCTAACAGGACCTGTTCTCCAAAGCTTAGAAAATTTTTTGTTGGCACATTTTTAGAGAATGCAATTACAAAATTGCCGTAAATGAAAATTTTTATTTAAAAAAGGTTTTTGTATTGTAGATTTAAAACATCTGGATGTATGGACTCAATTGTGAAGACTATTATTATCGTCGGTTGCCTGGTTATGATTAGTGGCTGTGGTCAGTCCGGCGTGGAATTGACACCGGAAGAAATCGATGATAATAAATTTATCGCTGGCCAGCGGTTATTAAGAGAAGGTAGAGCCGTCGATGCTATCGATAAGTTTCTTGCTGTTATAGATAGTCGAAAAAATGCCCCAAGGTCGCATCTGGAGGCCGGGAAGATTTATTTGGAAAAATACGATGATCCGGTGTTGGCCATTTACCACTTTCGGCAGTTTTTGCTAAAGTCTTCGTCTACTCTGGAGGATAATTTGGTGACTCAAATGATTGAAACCGCCCAAAAGCGCTTTGTGCAGAAATTACTTGGGAATGATGCAGATGGCTATAATAATCAAAATTTTCTCGTTCTGTTAAAGCGGCTTCGTGAAGAAAATATTTCATTGAAAAGACAGCTGGATGAGCTCAGAAAACTGAAGAATATCAATGAAAAAGAGATATACTTTGCGGAGAATCGACAGCTTCAAAGTTCGCTTAATAGCTATACCGTTACGGCCGGCGATACGCTTTCCAGTATCAGCCAAAAAATCTATGGTTCTTCAGAAAAATGGAAGGTGATTTTTGCGGCAAATAGCGATAAATTAAACACGCCTGATAGTTTAAAGGTTGGGCAGATTTTGGTGATTCCGAGAGATTGAACCAGTCAATCATCACCCGAATTGCCTCCCGTAAATGGGTGTCAGGCCGGAATTTTTTTGGCTTTTTGTCAGCTTTGTCCATTTTTTCATTTTCCTTGTTTTGCTTCTCTATGGCATCAAGGACAATTTCGGTGTATTTGCAGTCAGAGGCTTCAAGTATCTCAAATTCTTTTTCAATGTTGGCCTTAAAATTTTCTTCGATTTCCTTTTCCTGGCGACGGTTGGCCAGATTGAGAGACATTTGTTTATTATCGAGTTTTTCCTTGGCATGGACTATGCGCTCGGTCAATAGCTTAAACTCCGGCAGCGAGTTTTGTCTGGCCTTGCTTTTTGTGCCTAGGGTGTCGATGGTTTTTTCGTCGATGAAAAATCCAAATTTTCTAGCATTGGCTTCATAGTCATATTTTACTGGCGTTATCGAGTTCCAAGGCAATGCATTGGGTAGAGAAGCCTCGTCCAGAGGGATCAATGAGTCAAAGGAACTCAATGGTATATGGGCTGTAACTCCTTTGATTTGGGTGGAATTACCACTGGGTAAATACCACTTTTGTATGGTTATCCTGGCCGCGCCAAGTTTCTGATCTTTGGTAAATTTTGTTAAATTATTTATTGGAATTAGCGCCTGTACAGACCCTTTGCCATGGGTTGCCTCATCACCGATTATTATTGCCCGATGATGATCTTTGAGCGCACCAGGCAGTATTTCAGCGGCGGATGCACTGAATTTTGATACCAACACTATCATTGGGCCGGACCATTCGATGGTGTTTTTCGAGCTCCATAGACATTCTATATTGCCTAGCTGACCATTGATCTGTACCACCGGGCCCTTATCTATAAATAGCCCGGCCAGCGAAACGGACTCTTCCAGCAATCCACCGCCATTGTCCCTTAGATCGAGTATTAACCCGGAGATGACGTTGGATTTTAATTTTTTTAACAATTCGAGGACATCATGGGTACTATCGGAGGTTTTTGGTTCTTTGTCATTATGGCCATAAAATGCTGGTAGCTTTATATACCCAATCTTAACTTTTGGGTTATCAGTAGCATAGAGCCTTGCCGATGCTCTGTTGGTGGTTAGTTCAACTTCATCACGGACCAATGTTACTACGTTTTGATCATCCAGGTCGGATTCTTTTGGTTGAATTGTTACTTTTACTACGGTGTTCTTTTTACCTTTAAGCAGTTTGACAACCTTATGTAGCATCATTCCAATAATATTCACAGGTTTCTCATCTCCCTGGGCTATGGCAACTATCTTGTCCCCAGGATGGATGTAACCACTTTTAGCCGCTGGGCTACCCGGTATGAGTTCGCGAACGGTACAGTAGCCATTATCGTCGATGAGGTAGGCACCTATGCCGATAAATGAATTGTGCAGCGATGTGTTCATATCCTCTAGCGTATCACTGGATAGGAAACTGGAGTGGGGATCGTACATCTTTGCCAGGCTATTTAAAAAATATTCCTGGATTATCCAGGATTCCACATCAGAAAACATTTTTAGTATGTTTTCGTATCGTTGTTTCATGTTTTTTTTTGCCTTGGCGACTTTCTGCTCAAGCGTTTTTGGCTGTTTGGTTTTGTTTTTCTTTTTGTTCGTATCTTTTTCGCTATCGCTGGTCTCGTCCTTCTTTTTGGTTTTCGATTCCTGGGATAAAATCTCTGTTACCAGTTCGAATCGAATGCGTTTATCCCAGAGCAGATCGGCTTCAGTTTGGTCCTTTGGCCAGGGTTCTTTTTCTCTATCCAGCGTAAACGTATCATTGCCGGTTAGAGAGAACTCCTTGGATTCCAATTGGTCGAGGATGGATTTGGTTCTGTCCACCAGCTTGTCTCTGAAGTTTTCGAACATTATACTCGCCGGGCTGAGGCTGCCTGCTCTCAGAAAAATATCCAGAGTTTGGGAAAACCTATTCACGTATGCATCTACTTCATGCTGAAGCATATACATTTTAAATGGATCCAGGCTAGATAGAAAATTTTTGATGACTTCGCCCTGGTCCACATTGGTTAATTTCTTCTTAAGGTAATGGATTTCCTCCAGGCATTTTACCATGAACAGTGTTTCGGTCATGGTCGTAGCGGTTAGCTCTAGAGGTTTGATTTTTAGAGACTCGAACGAAAATTTACTGGGTAATATCTTTTCTGATACCTGGAGTACAACCTGTTGCTGGTCTTGTTTTTTTTCGGTGTAGTTTTCTTTTAACTGACTTGAGTTTGTTAATACACAAGCACTTAGAGATAAACAACCCAGAGTGATTAGTCGTGTAAAAAATTTCTCCATCTACTGCCTATTATAATCTTGATGACTGTACTTTAGCAAGATCAAAGCGTAGCCAGGGCTTTTAGCCAAATATAGATTCCAAATTTAATTTTCCCCGGGGATTTTTCATTTTTTTCATCATGGCCTGCATTTGCATGAATTGCTTAAGCATGGCATTCACATCTTGTATACTTCTGCCAGAACCATTTGCAATTCGTTTGCGTCGGGATCCGTCTATTATCTTTGGATTCCTGCGTTCTTCTCTGGTCATGGATAAAATTATGGCTTCGGTTACCTTTAGTTTGTCGCTGGCGCTGTCTATATTATCGAGTTTGTGAGCACCGGGAAGGCTTTGGATTAGCGACCTGATAGATCCCATCTTCTTTATATTGCGTATCTGGGTGAGAAAATCTTCCAGGTTAAACCTGGATTTTTTTAATTTTTCTTCAAGTTTTTTAGCTTCCTGGGCATCTATGTGTTCTTCGGCCTTTTCTACGAAGGAGATGATATCACCCATGCCGAGAATTCGCTGGGCGATGCGCTCTGGGTAGAAGACGTCCAGGGCATCCATTTTTTCTCCCACACCTAGGAATTTTATCGGTACATTTGTAACAGAAACCATTGATAAAGCGGCTCCGCCATGGGTATCACCGTCTAGTTTTGTCAAAATGATACCGGTTATGCTGAGTGCGTTGTTGAAATGTTCGGCTATGCTAACGGCTTCTTGGCCAATCGCTCCATCCGCAACCAGTAAAATTTCGTCCGGGTTGATGGTTTTTTTGATATCCCGAATCTCTTCGATAAGTTTTTCGTCTAACTGAAGGCGGCCAGCGGTATCGAATATTATCGCGTCGTGACCGTTATCACCGGACCATTTCAATCCGGCCCGGGAAATTTCGACGGCGTTTTTTGAGGTCCTGTCAATGTAACAGGCAATAGCCTCCGAGAGGGCCAGTGTCTCGAGCTGGTCCATGGCCGCTGGACGATAAACGTCGCAGCCGATCACGGCCGGTTTGTATCCTGATTTTTTCAACAATTTGGCCAGTTTTACGCTTGTGGTTGTTTTTCCAGAGCCATGGAGACCAGCAAGCATTACTATCAATGGCTTTTTGCCAGATAATTGTCTGGCAGTTTTACCTAGGATTGCAACCAGTTCGTCGTATATAATTTTGACTATCTGCTGGCCTGGCATTATGCCTTTGGTTACTTCGTAGCCAACGTATTCTGCCCTGACCCGATCCAAAAAATTTGTAACAACTTTGAAATTAACATCCGAGGCGAGCAGGGCCTCTTTTACCACCAGAAGAGCATCACTGATATTTTTTTCGGAAATCTTGTTGATGCCACGGAGCCGAGCCAGAGCATTGCTCATTTTGTTTGTGAGATCTTCGAACATATGCTATAAAATCTTAAAAATTTACCATCAAGAGCAATTATATTTTAACAAAACAAATTGCGAGATGCCAGCTGATAGGTATAATTCAACAAACCAGACAAAAAAGTTCATATGGATGTTCTTTGAATAATATCGCCGGGCTTGACTAGTAGCATTATATGCCAGAATAGGCCAATGTGATAGTTTCACTAGAAGGACAGCTTGAAGAGGTCAGTTCAGTGGCCTGTGTGATGAACTGTAATGGTGTTGGCTATGAAGTCAATGTGCCGCTGTCCGTGGTAGAAGCATTGCCAGCAATTGGTTCAAAGGTAAAGCTGTTCACCTACCCAGTGTATAGAGAAGATAGCCAGGCGCTATATGGCTTTTTAGACAAACAGGAAAGAAATTTTTTCAAAGTCGTTGTGGAAAAAGTTTCCGGTGTCGGTCCAAAAATCGCTCTGGCAATGCTGAGTAAGTTTCGCTCCCAGGAAATAAAGTCGGCCATTATCTCAAAAAATATTTCCTTGCTTTCAAGTATTACCGGCATCGGTAAAAAGACCGCCGAAAGAATGATTATCGAGTTAGGTGAAAAATTATCCCAAGAATGTATTGACAACGCAGGCGGTTTTATGGTAGAATTTAGTTGTATTAATAGTAATAGAACAGATGCAGTTTTAGCATTGGTATCTCTTGGGATTAAACCTAGCGAAGCAGAAAAGATGATCAGTGCCGTAGCCGCAAAGAACTCTGAGCTCTCGGCAGAGCAATTGATCAGGTTAGCATTGCAATAGGATGTTGTGGTTTCTATATAAGTTGTGATTGACAGCATAATATTACGGGTTTGAATTAAGATTTAGGGTTGTGCTTATATACTATTCCCATAGTGGCAGAATAGTTTGTGGTTAATCCTAATGGAAGTACTGATATCGCAGTTTTATTATGGCCTTTATCGTTGATGTTGCGTTAGTCTATGGAAAAAGTTTTGGTGAAAAATTATCCTGCTGACAGTTTAGTGCAATTTACAGGAATTGTAGACCTAGAACCAGGTGGTCGTTTCGGACAACTCGTGCCATTGGATGCCAATGGGAGGAAATGTATAGAGTATCCATATCTAAGTAAGGATTTTATCCATAGATTTAGATTGAAAAAAGGCATGGAACTCGATGCATTGATCTTACCACGTACGGATTTTCCCAATCCCAGAGTAACGGAAATAGTCAATATAGATGGATTGAGCCTAGGACAACGCGATTCTGTGCGCCGATTCGAAGACCTGACTACGGTTACGCCGGATCAGTGGCTGAATCTGGAGATTGCCAGTGGTGAGTTGACCAATAGGATGATCGATCTTTTCTGCCCCATTGGCAAAGGTCAGCGTGGATTGGTGGTCGCGCCACCACGAACCGGTAAAACAACCCTGTTGCAAAATATTGCCAAAGGAATTCGAGAGAATCACAGCAATTGCCATTTGATCGTCGCACTGGTGGATGAACGCCCGGAAGAAGTCACTGATTTTCAGCGAACGGTCCAGGCCGAACTATATGCATCATCGAACGATGAGGATAGATATAGACAGATCATGGTGGCTGAATTGGCCATTGAAAGAGCGAAACGGTTGGTGGAAGTAGGAAAAGATGTGGTGGTTTTGTTGGATTCAATAACGAGATTGGCCAGAGCCTACAATGCAGTCAAATCCACCGGTAGGACCATGTCCGGTGGCGTGGATGTGCGGGCATTGGAAAAACCTAGACAATTGTTTTCTTCAGCTCGTAATGTGGAAAATGGTGGCAGTTTGACCATGATTGCTACGGCGTTGGTCGGAACCGGTAGCAAAATGGATGATATTATCTTTCAAGAGTTTAAAGGTACAGGCAACATGGAAGTGGTGCTCGATAGGAAGATTGCCGATATGCGTCTATATCCGGCGATAGATATCAATTCCTCCGGGACCAGACGTGAAGAGTTGTTGTTACCTGGCGATGTTTTGGGAAAAATTTCGTCGCTAAGAAAAGCTTTCAGCGGCTTGAAATCTGATGAAGCCCTAGAGGCACTCCTAGGCAAAATGAAAAAAACAAAAAACAACAAAGAATTCTTGATTTTATTGCAAAGCGCATTAGATCGATGATAAAGTAAAATTCATATAAAACTAAAATAATGCAGAATTTTTCTGAGCAATGCCTGGATTTGGCACGTTCTATTTTGAATCATAATCTTGGGTCCATATCCGAAGACGGAATGGTTTTACCCTATGATAATGAACTAAATGTTGATGATGAGCAGGTTAAAGCCTCGTTGGCCATTGGAGAATATTACCGATTGACCCATGAGAAAAGTTTTAACGGGTTCAACCTGGTTGATCTGGCAGCCAAATGCATTTCCTCAATGATTGATAACAAAAAAATCCCAGAGCCTTCTCTTGGTTATCTGGCCATTGCTTTGTTGTCCTTTGGGCCCTGCAGGAAGCGCAATCCTGTCTGGGAAAAGCTGACAGATGAGACCCGGGATGTGATTTGTAAGGCCTTACTGGTTAATAAGTACGAGAATAGTAGTTCCATCGCTTTTAACCTAGCCGTAGCCGTGGCAAAATATAGTCTAGAGTTGACCAAAAAAGATGATAGTTGCAGGCTTGTGGACAAATTTCTGGAAAATTTGTCTGGGACAACGGGTAATTTTTTTGACAGTGCAGCCGGCCAGGGCCTTGGTGGTTGTTTCGACATAGGTGGCCTGGCTACTTTTTCATTTATAAGGCAGACACTGCATATGCATACCTGCTTTTCCGTATTGGGGAAAAAATTGCCAAGTTTGCGTTCCTATGCGGATAAATACCTAAAACTGTTGCCGGACCTGATGAGGTGCGATGGTATGGGTTGGAGCTTCGGCCCAAATGTGGGTGCGTATACCCAGATGCACTGTGTCAATGTGGTCATTCAGGCCTTACATGACGGATGGATTTCAGCGGACAAGCAGAGCAGCTTCGTTCTGATACTGAGGAGCCTTTTTTATAATTTTTTCCTACACTATATAGACCAGGAGAATGGTTTCGTGGTTGTTAGAGATGATGAGAGAAATTCTCCGCCGGGGCAGACGACCAGGAATGCTAACTTCGACGCTGTCAGGTACCTATGCCAATGGGCAAGGCTTGCAAAGGAAACAAACTTGACCTTTGATCAGGTCGACAGTGGTGAATTAAAAAACGTCTGTCGCTATGTAAGCTTTGACAAAACCGTCAAAAAGGAGCAAGGCGTGTTCATCTATAGAAATAAAAAAACCGGTGTTAACTTCCAGTTGCCGCTGATTTCTGGTGGTACAGCAGGTGGCAGCGACTCTTTGGCTTTCCCGCATTGTTCTGGTATTTTTGACTGGCCGGTGGCTATGTATCTTCCAATTCTGCAGCCAGAAATTACAATCAACAGGAAAAAATTTTTGCCATCATTCTATGGTAAAAAGTGTACATCTGGTATAGGTAGCGGCGGAGCGATAGTCTTTTCCTATGAGCAGCCTGATTTAATAACAGTTGATGAAGAAATAGTTACCGGGTTGGCATCTTTTGAGGTCCGGTGGACATTCTGGGAAGATAAAATCCTATCCGAATTTACTTTCATTCCGAAGGCTAGGCTCAGGCTGGATGGTTTACGCTATGTCGTTGTCCTGTCATCGCCACATACGACCTTTGGCGCGAATAGCTTAACACTCGGTGAAAATGGACTGAAGATTGAAGTCAAAAATGATGATTTTATGGCAAACTGGAAGGATGTTTCGGTGGTTTCGGATGACCCGTTGTATCGAACGTTTTTCGGAAAAATTCACTATTTGCAGGTACTGGCCCGGGACAATTTTATGTTTGTGCAGCCTGGTCAACCCTATAGATTGGCTGTCATGTTGACGCCGGATGTGATTAAAATTTAAAATATAGCTGTGGATTATGTTAGTTGTTGTGATTAGTCATATTTTGTCACTCATCGCTATTGACTGGGATTGTTTATTGGGTAATTATACCAACATGGCATCGGAGAAGGTTATCCATCTAACCCTAAATAATTTTGAAACTGTGGTTGGTTCGTCGACCAAACCTGTGGTGATAGACTTTTGGGCACCATGGTGTGGTCCCTGTCGAGCGCTTAGCCCGATTTTGGATTCGATCGCCGAGGAACATGATGACATTGTGGTTTGCAAAGTGGATATCGACGAGGAGACCGGTCTGGCTGAGAAATTCGATGTTAGCGCGATACCAACGCTGGTATTTTTTAAAAACGGCAGGCAGGTCGACAAAACCGTTGGAGCGGTTACAAAAACAGCCATTTTGAGCAAATTAAAGTAGAACTGCTAGGCTAGGGGAATTCTACCTTTTTCAAAACTATATGTCTTGGTAAGCCATTGGTGAAGCTTTGCCTAGGTTCGCCCTGGATCAGTGGTGTGGCATATTTTAGGAAACTATTTGTTGGCTCGTCTTTCTCGGATAACCAACTGTCCGGTAAAGCCTTATCATGGCCAACCACATTGCTGAGATCGGCAAGGCCATATTCGACCGAATATCTATTTGGATCGGCTCGAAGTATGGTAAGCATCTTTTTATTGGCCCCATTGATGGCAAATTCTACGGCTTTACCACCAGAAGCTATGGCTTCTTTCAGGTCCACGGCGGAGGCGACTGCAGAAAATCCTTTCAGAAGAGTTCCGAGTTTTACAATATTTATACCAACATCAAGTTCTTCAGTAATAAAATCTTTTAGTTCATCAGCCGCGCTGTTATTGTCTGTGGCCAGAGGATTTCCAAGCTCATTGACCAGGTTGCTGGACGTAACGATTGTACAAAAATTACTTGATTTTAATACACCGCTAACCTGTTCCAGCAGTGTGGATTTACTCAAAACTGTTCTTGGCAAATATAACATATGTGGAGAGTTATGTCGAGATGTTTTCCGTGCCAACACGGCGCCGGCAACTAGCCATTCAGGGTTTGTACCAGGTATTTCAAAAATTTCGACTACATTACGCAACCCACTTGATTGTAAGACGTTAGATGATTCTTGTAGGGCCGTAGCCAGTAGCTTGATCGCGCTGCCATAGCCTAGACAATGGTCGGTGATCGGGATGTTATTTTCTATGGTTTCAGGTATGCCAATTACCCTTAGTTCGTAGGCGTTTTCTATGGCTAACAGTGAGATTTGCTCAGAAAATTTTTGAGCTTCCTGGGCTCCCAGGTTGAAAATAAACCTGATGTTGTGCTTTTGTATCTGGTTCAGCATGTTGCCAAGATCCTCGGCCGACAGGGTTCCCTTTATATGGGTGCCAAGTACCGCTCCTGCAGAGTATTGCAGATTAAGCATCGTTTGCTGTTGCTCGGATGACAGATCTATAAAATCACCGGAGGTTAGCCCCTGGAGGCCATTTACACTACCAAGAATTTCTTCGATACATTCATGGTTAAGTGCTTCGGTGACAATACCAGATAAAATAGCGTTACTGACGACGGAGTTGCATCCGTGTTGGATAATAAGCAAATTTCCTACTAAAAAATCAGACATAATACAAAATTTATACATTATAATGTGGCTTTTGCCTAGTAGAGATGCAATAAAAATTTTACATATATATCAAAATCTCCTGATATATGGTTTCATCATCTTTATAAACAACACATTATGGCGCCCCCGCCCAGACTCGAACTGGGATTAACGGTTTAGGAAACCGCGGTTCTATCCATTTAACTACGGGGACACGACCTGAAATGCTTAGGATGGTACCGAATATTTCAAGTAAATAGATTAGATGCACTAAATTATAAATGGTTGCCTTAGAAATCGCTTGATATAGTATTTTATATTCTAAGCCTGGTAGCCCTTCGGAAGTTGTTTTGTTTTTATGATTAAATCCATGCGTGATAGAGTCGAATCCGTTAGTAGAGATATGGTTAAGCCAATCGAGCATATCAAGACCAAGGGCATAAATGGTGCGATAATATTCTGGGGATCAGCAAGAATCCCTAGCCAAGAAAAGTCTAGCAGGATATTGGGTTCCAAAGCGATTAACGGTGGTACGCCGGGAAAAATAGCTAAGCTGTCAAAGTATTATAAATCGGCCGAAGAATTGTCATTTAGGTTGGCAAAGTGGTGCGATTCGGTCTTTGAAAGGCCAAACCGCTGTGTAATTTGCTCTGGCGGTGGCGGTGGAATCATGGAGGCAGCCAATACCGGTGCGGCTTTAGCTGGCTGCGAAAACATTGGATTAAACATAAAAATTCCGTCGGAGCAAAAGATTAATCCACAGGTTACCGATGGCCTGAGCGTGGAGTTTGAGTACTTCATGCCAAGGAAGTTTTGGTTCATGTATCTGGCCAAAGCAATAGTCGTTTTTCCCGGTGGATTTGGCACGCTGGACGAAACCTTCGAGGCTCTGACGCTCATTCAGACCGGTCGGCAAAGAACAAGGTTGCCGTTCATATTCTTCGGATCACAATTTTGGAAAAGTCTCATAAATTTCGATTTGTTGTGCGAATTGGGGCTGGTGGAACCTGAAGCCATGGCCAGCTTTCATTTTTCCGATACGGTGGAAGACTCGTTTGACTTTATAACGAAAAATATCGAAAAATAACAGCGGTCGGTAGGTTATATGACTGTGACAGCAATTCAGGAACAGGACTGGAACTATTATTCGCAGAGTTTATGCACCTTGATTCCCAGGTCTAAATTAGAGCCCGATGCGGTCGATTTTATAAATCAAAACCGCTCCCTGGGCCTATGCTGTTCCGGCGGAATGGATTCGGTCTGCTTGCTGCTGTTAATCCATAGCCACTTCGGTCCGAGCCATCGGATTGTTGTTTTACATTATAATCACAATACCCGCGGTGAGGAAAACAATGTGGATGAATTTTTTGTTAAAACCCTAGCCACATCGTTGAGTTTGGTGTTTTTTTCGGAAAAAAGAGAGAATACCCAAAATAGTTCTGAGAAAATTTTAAGGCAAGATCGATACGATTTTTTTCTTAGGGCTATCCGTAGCTTTGATTGCAGCTGCCTGGTTCTTGGCCATCATATGGATGATCTGATCGAGTCGATGTTGATGCGTTTGGCAAAAGGATACGGGCCCAGGGCCCTGGCATCGCCCCAGGCAGTGCAAAGGTTTGCAGATCATGTCAGGGTGCGACCTCTACTTAATACCAGGAGAAGTTTTATTGAAAAATCTCTTAAAAACATCGGAATCCCCTGGCAGGAGGATCCAAGCAATGGCACGGATCTATATCTGCGCAATCGCCTGAGAAGCTGTATTAAAAGGAATTTTGACGAAATTTTCCAAGACAGAGACTGGCGAAGTGGGTTTGCAATGGCCAGACACCTGATGGCTGAAGATTCCGAAGCCTTGGATCAAATCCTAGTAGCATCGGCTGTTTCGACCGATGCCAAGATGCTTAATTTGCATGAGATCAGGTCGATGCCCAGAGCAATAATTAGGCGCATCCTGTCCCTGTGGCTGGTAAATAATAATCTTGTAGCCATGGCTAGCTTTAAGCATTTGAGCAACATTATTGACTGGGTAATAAACAGGGAGGCCAAAACCATAGGTTGTGCAGACAACAGATCCATTGAGATACAAAATGATTGGATAGTAATTCGCCAACTAGATAAACCCGAAAGACCTAGAGAGTTTATGTTTGGCAATTGGCTACATGGTGATCTTTATCTACCATCCGGTGTGCTAAAACGTAGAAAAATTCATGTGCACGACGGTGCCCTGGCCACGGATGATAATACCATCGCAAGGTTATCAATGGACGGCAACGCTAAGCTAATAGTAAGAAATTGGAACCATGGAGATAGATACATTCCGTTTGGGTTGGCTGGATATAAAAAGTTGAAAAAATGTTTCTGTGAGCGAAAAATTTCAGTAAATGTGCGAAAGATACTGCCGGTTGTGACCAATGGTAGTGGTGAGATACTATGGGTGCCGGGCCTACCAGTATCAAATGATGCCAGGATAAAATTTAATGATAAGTTGGCTCTAGAGTTGACATTTTTAAGACGATAGCGAGGGTTAACGTCAGTACAGGCTGTATGACCAGAAATAAAAAAAATCCAAAGTTTGGTATGTCACAACTTCGATCTTTCATGATTTGGGTCTTATTGATCAGCATAATATTTACATTGTGGTCAAGTTACTCGCAACATGACAGCACGAAGGTCATTTGGACAATAAGTCAGGCGATAGATGCATCTGAACAAGGGAGAATTTCAGAGGGTGTGATTCAACCAGATCCATCCAAAGGTGACAGGTGGTATCGGCTGTACGGCAAGGCGAGAACCGATATACCGATTAAGCTACTCAATGGAGAAACCGTTGATCATGTGTACTTTGAGGCCCAGGGTCGGCTTACCAGCGAGAGATTTAATAAGCTCATAGATTCATCATCTAATTGGCGCGAAAAGCCCAGCAGTACATTTTTTACCGATTTGCTGCTTAGCGTGTTGCCATTCCTAATCGTCATATTCGTCTTCTATCTGCTATTTGCTAGGCAAATGCGTGGTGCCGGCAAGAGCGCAATGAGCTTTGGTAAAAGCAAAGCAAAGTTGTTGACGAAGGATTCCAACAAAAAGACATTTGCCGATGTGGCTGGTTGTGATGAAGCCAAGGAAGAAGTTTCGGAAATCGTTGATTTTTTGAAAAATCCGAAAAAATTTCAGGAAATAGGCGGCCGTATACCGAAGGGCTGCCTGATGATTGGTCCACCAGGTACTGGTAAAACATTGCTAGCCCGTGCCGTTGCCGGAGAGGCCGATGTGCCATTTTTCAGTATAAGTGGTTCGGATTTCGTTGAAATGTTTGTGGGTGTTGGTGCGGCCAGGGTCAGAGATATGTTCGAGCAAGGTAGAAAAAATGCTCCCTGTATAGTGTTTATAGATGAGATAGATGCCGTTGGCAGGCACCGGGGTGCTGGTCTTGGTGGAGGAAACGATGAGCGGGAGCAGACACTGAACTCGATATTGGTTGAGATGGACGGCTTTGATGGTCGCGAAGGGGTGATAATCATAGCCGCTACAAACCGACCAGATGTTTTAGATACGGCGCTGTTACGCCCAGGACGTTTTGACCGTCAAATAGTTATAGATTTGCCAGACCTGAATGGCAGGCTTGATATTTTGAAGGTGCATGCCAAGAAAATTAAACTGGCCAAAAATGTCAATTTGACGGAAGTTGCTCGTGGAACTTCTGGGTTTTCCGGTGCGGATCTCGAAAATTTATTGAATGAATCTGCGTTGTTGGCTGCTAGATTTGATAAAAAAGAGGTTGAGCCTATTGATATAGACGAAGCCCGGGACAAGATCTACTTTGGTCGCGAACGTAAGAAGTTGATGGATAAGAAGGATAAGCTCATAATTGCCTATCATGAGGCCGGCCATGCCATTGTGCAGGCGGTCATCGATGATGGCAATCTTCCGGTCCATAAGGTTACGATTATTCCCCGAGGCCAAAGTCTTGGAAGCACAATGTTTATGCCGAAAAAAGACATATTGAACCATTCTAAAGCGAATTTGTTGAACCAGATTTGCTGTTCAATGGGCGGTCGTGTGGCCGAGGAACTGGAATTTTCCGAGATCACAAGCGGTGCTGCCGGTGATGTAAAATCGGCAACAAAACTAGCACGCCATATGGTTTGTGACTGGGGAATGAGTCCGCTGGGGCCAGTGGCCTATGGTGAAAACCAGGATCACATATTCCTCGGCCGAGAGATAACCAGAACGCAAAACTATAGCGAGAAGACGGCTCAGCAAATAGATAGCGAAATTTTTAAAATCATAGACGGAGAATATTCCAGGGCAAAAGAAATTCTAACGGAAAAACATGATTACTTGAAAAAGCTTGCAGAGGCATTACTCCGCTATGAAACCATCGAAGGCCGATTGGTCTATGAGTTGGTCAAGCATGGCGAGTTCAAATCTAGGGTTTCTCATGGCCGTAGACATTCCAAAAAAAAGAACGAAATACTTGTTGATACCCCAAAAAATGAGGTACCAAAGAAAGAAGCTGACAGCACCCTGGGAGATATGGGCTCGGTCCTGTAGTAAGTTCCCTAGTTCTGGATATTTCCAAATTGCTTGATAGCTTCGGTGATGCTAGGGACAAGATATTCTAGTTCAGTGTATGATAGTTGCTCGAGCAGACTAGCTAGAGTTTTTGTTATAGATATAATGTCATGGACCGAAGTGTATGGCAAATACAATTGATTGAGCAGGTGTTCAATTATGTGACCTATGTTATCAATGTCCGTTGTGTTAGTCGTACAGTGCATACCTGTGATAATTTTTTCTTTTAACACACTGATTAGTACTGGTATAGGAATAGGGTTCAGCCCACAGATTTTGCTTAATTTCAAACAGATAAATCTATAACATTCATCGTGCTTGATCTTCAGTATTTTTTTACTAGCATAGTATTCCATTGTCTGTCGTAGGTACAATAGGTTGTGTTTAAGTAGCTTTCTGCAATTTTTACCTTTAATTTCAGTTATTTTATTTCTTATGATTTTATAACTTTCGGCTAGCCGTTCGGCATTGTCAGCTAGTATTGCTTCGATATGGTTTTTGGCCATGGCTTTTGTTTCAGCAGTATCACAAAATTTATTAAATTTTGGTATAGAAACAGATGGCTTCATTGGTGTTCCAATATAGTATTTATAACATTTATAGCTGAAAGGTAATCTTAGCTTTGCTGGGTCTTCAACTTGATTGTCAGTTTGTCCGATTTTTATACCAAATAACGGACCACATGCACCCAATATAATATTCAAAATAATCCAATTTTTATTTATTTTCATTGCATCTCCTGTTATTTTTAACACAGTCCATTATATGTGATTGCTTTGTTGCCGCAAAGGTAGCTATGCAATTATTAGCGTCGTTAATATAGGTGATAAGCGATACTTATTAGATTAAAATTTTAATGGTTTTTAATTATCTATTTCCAATTCTATCAGTCGCTTGAGTTCGATGCTGTACTCCAGTGGAAATTCGTTGAGTAGATCGTTTACGAAGCCATTGACTATCAGACTGATAGCCTGTTTCATGGGAATCCCTCTTTGCTGCAAGTAGTACAATTTTTCCTCGTCTATTTTTGACACGCTCGCCTCATGCTGCAGGTGATTTTTTTTACCCTGTACCACAATGACCGGCTGAGTCTCGGTGCGGCTATTTTGGTCTATTAGCAGTGCATCACAGCGCGTGTTATTGCGACAATTTGATGCGTTTTCATCGATTTTTACCAGGCCTTTGTAGGAAGCTAGACCTGTGCCGATGGAAATGGATTTTGACACAATATTCGATGTGGTTGAATTTGCCCGGTGGATGATTTTTGCGCCGGTGTCCTGCAACTGGTTATGTGACGCCATGGCCACGGACATTATTTCACCTTTGGCCTGGTTGCCAGCCAAAATTATACATGGGTATTTCATGGTTTTTTTTGAGCCAATGTTGCAATCGATCCACTTTATTTCGGCATTCTCCTGGGCCAGGCCTCTTTTGGTGACCAGATTATATACATTGTTTGACCAGTTTTGAGCCGTTATATACTGGATCTTGGCGCCTTTTTTGGCGATGATTTCTACCACGGCGGCATGAAGCGTTGTGGTTTCGAATTTTGGTGCTGTGCAGCCTTCCATGTAGATTAGCTCAGCCCCTTCATCCACAATAATTAACGTGCGTTCGAATTGACCAAAACTTTCTGCATTTATACGAAAATATGCCTGAAGTGGCTGTTGAATTTTGATACCCGGTGGGACGTAGATGAAGCTGCCGCCGCTGAAGACTGCGCTGTTTAACGCGCTGAATTTGTTATCATCTACCGGCACCACGGTGCCGAAGAATTTTTTGAAGATCTCCGGATAATTCTTCAGGCCGGTGGCCGAATCGACAAATATCACGCCATCTTTTGCCATGGTATCTTTCAGCCTTGAGTAGGCTGATTCGCTGTCAAATTGTGCCTCCACGCCGGCGAGATATTTTCTTTCTTTTTCAGGGACACCCAGCCTATCGAAGGTTTTTTTGATTTCATCTGGTACCTCATCCCAGGATCTTTTCGAATCGTTACCCTTTGATAGGTAATACCTTATGTTATCAAAGTCGATGCTATCCCCCATCAATGACGTTGGCATCCCGAGGCTTTTGAAGGTTTCATAGGCCTTTTTTCTGAATTCCAGCAGCCAAGCATCTTCGGATTTGGTTTTTGATATATATTCTATGGTTTTTTCGGTCAATCCGATTCCGGCGTTGTATTCATAGGTCGTATCATAGTGAAAATCGCCATCGGCTGCGCTTTCGATTAACTTGTTATCTATGGCCATGTTATGAATCTTTGTCGAGCCAATCGTAACCATGGGTCTCCAATTCCTTTACGATGGATTTTCCTCCGGAGCGAACTATTTGGCCGGCAATCATGATATGGATCCGATCCGGGTCTATATGGTCCAGGAGTCTTTGATAGTGGGTTATGATAAGTGCGCTGAATTTGCTATCTCGCATGGAGTTAATGCCATTTGCAACGATCTTCATTCCATCCACATCAAGACCGCTGTCTGGTTCGTCGAGCAGGGCAAATTTTGGTTTTAACATCATCATTTGTAGGATTTCACAGCGTTTTTTTTCACCGCCGGAAAATCCAACGTTTAGTGATCTGGACGAAAATGATCGGTCTATCTTCAGATTGTCCATGGCTTTGTATAGGTCTTCGTAGTAGGTTTGCACGCTGATTTTTTTGTTCATGTCAGTTGCTTGGATGGCGGTCCTCAGCAGATTAGCTACAGTAACCCCTTCTATTTCAAGTGGATGCTGGAAGGCTATGAATAATCCATGTCTGGCTATTTCATCGGGCTTAAGGCCAACGATCTGGGTCCCGTCGAGGGTTATGGTACCGGTGGTAATTTCATAGTCAGGATGGCCTGAAATGGCCTTGGACAGAGAGCTTTTGCCGGCACCATTGGGGCCCATCAATACATGTAATTCGCCCCGGGGAATCGATAGTGAAAGGTTGCGAATAAGTGCCTTATGATTGATTGACACGGTCAAATTTTTTATGTCGATGGCCCCCATGTTCCTATGAGCTATAGCACTTTCAGCGAAAAGTCAAAATTTTCTGGAAAGACCGGCGTTGTTGACAATATTCCTGGTAAATTTGTATATTTTGGCGATGAATCGGCGGAAGACTAGGGAAGTTGCTGTTAAAAATGTCATTCTTGGTGGAAATAATCTGGTCCGAGTGCAGTCTATGACAAACACAAAAACCGATGATATTGAAACTTCCGTTGGCCAGATAAAAAGACTATATGATGTTGGCTGCGAGATAGTTAGGCTTGCAGTCACCTCATCCCATTCCTGTGAAGCCCTTGGCCATATCCGGCACAAATTGAGTGCCGATGGCATAGATATCCCGCTGGTCGCCGATGTTCATTTTTCCAAAAAAATTGCCTTTGAAGCCCTCAGGTATGCAGATAAGGTCAGGATAAATCCAGGAAATTTTTTGCGCTTCAATGAAAATTTGTCACCAGAAACCAGACACGAGAACATCGCTAACTCATTCGGCGAGTTCGTGATAGCAGCCAAAAATGCCGGGAAGAGCCTTCGGATTGGCATAAATCAAGGATCGCTGGATGGCTACATAATAAAGAGGTTTGGGCGAACTGTTAGCGGAATGGTTGAAAGTGCGATCGAGTTTGCAAAGGTTGCCGTGGCCAATGATTTTTATGATCTGGTTTTTTCGTTTAAGTCCAGTTCTGTCCCGACGATGGTTGAAGCCTATGAGCTTGCTTGCCATAGACTTGATGGAATTGGGCTTAACTTCCCGCTGCATCTTGGTGTTACCGAGGCCGGAGATGGTTCCTACGCTAGGGTAAAAAGTGCAATTGGCATAGGGTCGTTATTGCTGAAGGGGATAGGTGACACGATCCGGGTTTCTATCACCGGCGATCCCGTTGATGAGATAGGATCAGCCTACGAGATTTTGCAATCCTGTGGCGTTAGAAAAACCATGGTTGAGTATATAGCCTGTCCATCCTGTGGGCGGACCCAGTTCGACCTGGAAAAGACTCTGCGCGACGTGAAGTTGGCTACGTCAAAATTCTCAAATCTGAAGATTGCGGTGATGGGCTGTATCGTAAATGGCCTTGGTGAGATGAAGGACGCGGATTTTGGCTATGTTGGTGGATTGCCCGGTAAAATAGATCTCTATAGATCCGGGAAGTGTGTGAAGTCTGCGATAGATGAAAAAGATGCTATTAATGAACTGGTTGCATTGATTTTGGCCAGCCAGTAATAACCAATTATTATTTGACTTTTAATTTTATTTTACAAATTACTTACAATCATGGGGTATGTTCTGGTCACCGGTGCCGGTGGCTTTATAGGTGGGCATTTGGTCAAAAGATTGATTGTATCTGGAAATGTAAAGGTTAAAGCCGTTGATATAAAGCCACTTAACCTGTGGCATCAGGTCTACAGTGCTGCGGAAAACATTGTGCTTGACCTGAGTGATAGGGGCAATTGCTATTCGGTTATGGCCGGCGTCGATTCGGTTTATAATCTTGCCGCTGATATGGGCGGAATCGGGTTCATTGAAAACCACAAGACAGCCTGCATGCTGAATGTTTTGATAAACACGCATCTTCTTTTGGCTGCGAGAGATAACAAGGTAAAGAGTTATTTTTTTTCTTCATCGGCCTGTGTTTATTCCCAGTCAAAACAACTGGACTGCGATAATCCGGGGCTGAAAGAATCTGACGCCTATCCGGCTATGCCCGAGGATGGCTATGGCTGGGAGAAGTTGTTTAGCGAAAGGATGTGTCGCCATTTTCGTGAAGACTTTGGCATTGCTACTAAGGTATTTAGGTTTCATAATGTCTATGGACCTTTCGGGTCTTTTGAAGGGGGCCGGGAAAAGGCTCCGGCGGCAATCTGTAGAAAGATTATAGATGCCAAACTTTCAGGTAAAAGCCGGATCGAGATCTGGGGCGATGGAAAACAAACCAGATCGTTTATGTATATAGATGACTGTATTGAAGGCCTGGTTAGGTTGATGGAAAGTGATGTGGCAGAACCACTTAATCTTGGTAGCGCCGAGTTGGTTTCCATAAATCAATTGGTGGCGATGGTGGAAGCTATTGCCGGCGTGACCCTTGAGAAAACCTATTTACCCCAGGAGGCGAAGGGAGTCAGAGGCAGGAACAGTGACAATAGGATGATTAGGGATCTTTTGCATTGGGAACCGTCTATTTCACTACAAACTGGCTTAGAAAAAACCTATACCTGGATCCATGGTGAAATGAAATCCAGGTACGGAATCAATTAAAACAGTTTTTTAGTATTATTTAATATATATAGTCGTATTTCCTCAGCAGTTCCTCGGCCTTCTTTCTTTTGTAGTTTATGACAGCTTCTGCTTTGTCCTTTAGGAAATTTTCGCGGTATGCCTCGGCTTTAGAATAATCTCCAGATTCATAGGCTTCACCTATAAGATTATTATATTCTTCGATATCATTAACAGCAGCATTAGCATCTTTTTCCTGCTTTAATAGCCCTTGATATTCCTGGTCGTCTTTTAGTACTATCTTTTCAAATATTTCTTCACCGATGTCTACTCCATCATAGACCCCTGCACAGATGAAGCCCACTAGTCTTTCTTTGTTGTTGATTCTATCTAGTACCTTGTCCAGATTATTTATGGGGTCACCATTGTCTTCGGTATAATCTCTCCCAAGTGCATGATAAAGATAACTAGGCATTGTGATGCCTGGAAACACTATATCTGCCGTATATTGTGTTAGATAAGCGATACCCTCCAACTCTTCATTACCCTGTTTTGCAAGAGATTGGCTTAATGTATTTCTTTTGTATAAATCAATTAGTATGGAAATTATCACACCTTCAATCGATGTGTTACTATTATTGCTGTTATAGGCAATGGCTAGACAACTAGCTAATTGTAATCCCATGTAGGCTTTATCTTCGCAGCTATCTGCATAAGTTAATATTACTTCTAATATTTTTATGGCATTACTTTTGTTTTGATCCATAAGACAACATTTTATGTTATTAAGCATAAACATGATATACACTTCGTTGCTTTTATTTTTAGATAAAAATTCTTCAATTTTTTTAATAAAATTAACGATACAGTCGACTATGGAGATTTCTTGAGAGTTAGGATAAATCGCAAGCAATTGGTTGGTAGCATTAATTATAAGTTCTTTAATTTCTTTGTATGCATCAGTTACATATGAGGTTGACTCCGAACCATGCTGCTGATTGTATATTTTCTGAAAATCGTTACAATTTGCAGCGCTTTTATCGCAGTATACTTTGTTTGTCAATACTTCCTTCATTTTTATATTATTACAATCAGTTGCATCAATCGCTTCACACTTTTTATCAGCCAACTCTTTTAGTGCTCCAAATTCTTCTTTTGACAGATCATGTAGTTTTGATTTTTTTTCCACAATTGAATCAATACAATCCCTACTTTTACTACTTAACTGGCCAAGATATAATCGACACGTGTTTGGAGAAATATACGACGTCGGTAAAGCATACATCGAGCTGATGTCAGAATCAGAATTTGAAGTTGTCGAATGGGTGTACATAAATACCACTCCATTTCCTGAAGGTCTCCGACTGGCACCTGGAGCATGCGGATCGAGCATCAAAATTACTCGTGGTGTCGAGCTGCTACTCGGAGCTGTTGTCCTGGTACTCGAAGTTGTTGTGCTACTAGGATATGTAAAGCTAGGTCTTGAAGCTGTTGAGCTGGTGCTAAAAAGTGTCGTCCTGGTGCTTGGTGGTGTCAATGGAATATAAGAAAAAGCCGAATGATTGGTCCCGATGTAACTCGGTGCAGATGATGTAGATCTCCTGGTAGGTATTTTCTTGTGTCTGCGGGTAGATCTTTTCCTAGATCTCCTGGTGGATATTTTCTTGGATCTACGTGTAGATCTTTTCCTGGATCTCCTGGTGTACCTTTTCTTGGATCTGCGTGTAGATATTTTCCTGGATCTTTGTGACCCAGTATGTTTACCGTATGCTTGGGTCTCTGTAGCAGAAACCACACATAATCCAAACGCTAATAAGGATAGTAATTTAACCAATGTCTTCATAACAAATTAATTTGTCACATAGTTGGTTGATTGTGTCAAGATAATTTAAATAAAATTTTATTAAATTTTTACTTTTATATAAATTCGTAGGATAATAACTATCTAGGCAATTACCTAGTGAACATGAGCTCACAATACTTATTTGACATTATTATAAAATTTAATATACTACTGAATTGTTGTATCTCGGACCTAGTGGGTCGGATCTGTTGCTTTTAACAGGACGTGCTTTTTATTGATTCTAATAAAACTCCTGATAGTCATAAGGAATTTTTAATTATAGGAATCGGTCTTGTTTTTCAGGTGAGAATGTTTTATAAGACTGAAAATATATAACAACTTACATTGGCATGAAAGTAAAAATGAAAGATAGTATGATTTATAAGTTTGTTATTAGGTTTAGATCGAAACTGATCAAAAGCCTGTGTGTATTGCTTATCTATGGTCAGATGGCTAATGTGGCTATCGGTTCCAAAAAAAAAAGGAAGGACCCAGTGAAAATGAAGAGAAAGCAATAGACATATTCGCCGATAGAATTCTTAGTAAGAAGAAAGTTCGTGATAAAGATAGTGAATTTTCGCAGGCCCAACGAACTCTTAAGAACGTAATTAGTTTCACAAAATTAAAAAAAAATGTTAAAAGTAATGTAAAAAAGCCATCCAAAGCCAAGATTATAAAACTGGCTAATAAAATGTTTATTGATAGAATTGGAGAAAGACGAGATTTAAATAAAATCTATAAACAGCCCAGTGAACAACGCAGTGAACAACGCAGTAAGTCGGCCAGTACGGCGATCAGCAAAGAAGATGAAAACAATGCCAGCAAATATGTCAGTAATGAAGCTAGGAGATGTATAAATAATGTAATTAAGGACCTAGGACTGCAAGGCAAGCTGGTTGCCCATTCGGATAGGATCGAAAGTAAATTGACTGATATTGATATTACAAAATACTATAACAATAGTGAAAATAATTTGGATTGCATCAAAGCCTTTGTTATGGACACAATTGCTATTTTGAATCCAGACTTATCTGCTGAAGAGGGTAAATCGAGTTTTTCAGATAGCATTAGTAATAGAATGAAAGGCGAACAAGACAATAATCTTATACTTCCCAACGCTAATACACTTAAGTATTACACTTGTGAGATATTAAAGCTGAAATATATAAATGATGCGATTAGAGAAATGGGGATGCAAGGTAAACTAGACACCTCTCCGGGGGATATCGAAGATGAGCTGAAAAATATAGATATTAACAATAACAGTAATAATTGTGGTAAAAATTGGGTAACACGCATTAAGGAATCGATCGTCGACATGGTTATTCTTCTAAATCCAGGCGTATTTGATAAAAAAGATGCAAATTTTTTAGTACACCTCAATGATTGTATAAGTAATAGTAAAATTATATTCCCCAGGTATGGTACAATTGTGTACTTCGCTTATAAGATATCTTGGCAGAAATTAAATCAAATAAAACAACATAATATCGACTATTGTAAGCTATATTTTAGCCAAAAAAGGACAGAGAAAGAAGAAGATTTTATGAAAAATAGCAGCCAGTCTGGGAATATGACGAGTGGTTTTGGCGTGGATGGTAATCAATCAGTTAACATGTTCAATGATCCACGTCTTTTGACAGTATTTAACTGTATTGATGATATCGATATTTACAACCCATGTAACGATATCGATATTTGCAACCAGGATAATGATATCGATATTTACAAACAGGATAATGATATCGATATTTATAACTCTAACTTAGACAACAATCCGGGTGATGATAGTGGATTTTATGATATTGATTTAAACATAGATCTAGATGTTGATAAATCAGGTTTTGAGCACCTACAATCTTAATTTAACGACTAAATATGTTTTGATGGTTTTACCGAAGCCATGGGCAATAATGATTAGGCCAAAGCCAAGCCTTTAGTCTGTGGTTCGCATAGTCTTTGGTTGAAATGACTTGGCAGATGGTATTTTGGCAAAAAGCTATTTTAGCTGCTATTTAACGATAAATTTTATATTATGATTGAATTTTTTTAATAATATATTACAATTAAACACAAATGAATTATACCTTATCATTGTTATTTACATTAGGTGTATTCTTTGTAATTGCCCAGGTCAACGTAGCCTGTGCCGAAGACTGGAGCAGGTTTTTTTCTAAACTAAGCGATGAAGATTTTGTCAGTGCAATTAACGGATTGTCCGATTGGGAACTAACCAATGGTATATATTTTTTGGTCAGAGAAGACCCGGAGTTTTTTATAGAATTTTTCAACAAATGCTATGGACTACAGGATCAAACGGTGATCAAAAAACTATCAAAAGCTATTCGTTGTATGGTGGCGGTGGCAACTAAGATGAGGTGTTCCAGGAAGTCATGGCTTTTGTAAAATTGAAATTGTTAGCTATAAATCGGCTTTCAGCGATCTGAGTTTGGCTAATCTTTCACCTATTATTTGCTCTGTTCCTGATTTTCTTGGGAAATAAAATTGTTCTGGTCTAACCATATACTCTTGCCCTGAGATATTGTCCGGGAATTCATGGCTATACTTATAGGCCTTACCATTGCCAAGCTCTTTGGATATAATGCCATGGGAATCACGCAGCCATAGAGGTACCTGTTGGGCGCCTTTGTCTCTTATGCTAGCCATGGCACTGTCAATGGCCAAATAGGCCGAGTTACTCTTTTGGGCAGCTGCCAAAAATATGGTGACATGGGCTAGGATTATTCTACACTCTGGTAGGCCAATTTTTTCGCAGGCATCGAAGCAAGCCATCGCCAGTGGTAGAGCCCGCGAGTCGGCCAATCCAATGTCTTCAGAAGCCGCAATCACAAGTCTTCGGGCAATAAATCTCGGATCTTCTCCACCAACCAACATTTTCGCTAGCCAATAAATTGCTGCGTCGGGATCACAACCGCGTATGCTTTTTATAAAGGCAGAAGCCGTATCATAATGCTCATCTTCGTCCGAGTCGTATTTGGTGTATGTATTGCCTAATATCTTGGCAAAGATATCGTTATTTATCGTTGTGCCGGATGGTACGCCCATCACGATGGATTCAAGTTGATTAAGAGCTCGGCGTAGATCTCCGTCGGAAATGCTAGCTATCTTTTTCAACACATCCTGGTCCACCGAGCAGCCGGTGGCTTTCAGTCCAACGACACTATCATCCATAGCTCTGTTCAATACAGAGATTATGGCATCGGCAGTTATCGGTTCGAATTTAACAAGATGACTCCTGCTGATAAGCGGATTTATAACATAAAACCCTGGATTGTGGGTGGTGGCACCGATCAATCGAATAGCCCCGCTTTCGATGTCTGGTAGTAGCAAATCCTGCTGAGCCTTGTTAAATCTATGAATCTCATCTATAAAAAGGATAGAATTGGTATTTTTTATCCTGTGGATGACCTCTTTCAGTTCGGCCACATTTGACAAAACAGCATTGATTTTTACAAAATTGCAATCCACCTGGTTTGAGATTATCTCGGCGATGGTTGTCTTACCGCAACCCGAAGGACCATAGAATAGCAAATTGCCGAAGGAATTATTTTCTATAAGCTTTGGCAACAGGCAGCTTTTGCCCAAAATCAGATCCTGCCCGACAATATCGGCCAGAGTTTTGGGTCTCATCCTGGCGGCTAGAGGTACATGTTGCCTGGTCTGTTCTGTATTTTCCGATAAATTAAGTATTTCTTGGTCATCTATCATTTTGATCGAACATAGGGATTGTTCGCCATCTCATGGCCAATGGTTGTGGTCCAGCCATGACCTGGCACTATTATTATATCCTTTTTGTGGCTATAGATACGTTCGCGTATGCTTTTGAATAACCGATGCTTATCTCCTCCTGGTAGGTCAGAACGTCCAACGGTTCCATTGAATAACACGTCGCCGGTAAATGCTATACCAAGATCTTCAAAAAAATATCCAACGCTTCCGTTCGAATGCCCCGGAATATACTCGATGGTTATATTAAGGTCACACAACTCAATTTCTTTAATATCGTCGACATATTTATCTATTTTGCAAGAAAGTAATGTGATATCGGGAGAAGAAAAAAACGACATGGTGCTTGGTTCTTCTATCCAGGAACTATCGCCGGAGTGAGCAAAAACCATGGCGCCTTTTTGTTGGAGTAGGGCAGCCTCACCACAGTGGTCCCAGTGGCCATGGGTGATTAAAACATAGATCACTCTAAGTTTTTTGCTGGCCAACATGGAACTGACACTTTCAGCAGCATTTGGAGGAACGTCAATAACTATTGCCTCGCCGGTCAGCCTATTTGAAATGATTCCAACATTAGTATTTAGTGGCCCTAAACAAACAGTTTCAGCAGAAAATTTATCATTAGAGAGCAATTCCATGGCATACTTTATTTTTACATCGATGATATTCTATAATATAAACATATAAAAGATTAATCAAAGACTTGTAAGATCGCAACGAAACAATGATAAATTTTTGTATTAAATAGCACGGTTGCAGGTCAGTCCACCGAAGAATATACCTGGCCATTAGGGGAAAGGCAATCCGGCCAGGTGGCCAACTAAAATTGGTTTTCAATATATATAGCCGAATTTTCTTAGTAGTTCCTCGGCTTTCTTTTTGCAATAGTCTACTAGATCATATTTCACTTTTTGCTCGTACTCATAGGCCTCGGCAATTTTTTTAGGATCATCATACTCTTCAATAAGATCACAGTAATATTTATCAGCCGCTAGGCCTTTCTTTGATGCTTTTCTTTTCAACTCTTTGTATTTTGGATCGTTGGCTAGAGCTATTTTACAAAATATTTCTTTACCGATGTTTACCCCATTGAAATTACCTCTGACGACAAACCCTTTTAATTCTTCCAGGTCGTTTATTTTATTTAGGACCTTATCCACGTTCCTCATCGGGTCGCCACCGCCTTCGGTATAATTTGGACCAACAGATGTTGAATGGATGTATTGTGGTATAGTCATATGTGGAAATACTATAGGGGTCATATATTTGTTTAGATATAGATATCCTTCCACCTCTTCTCTGCCTGATCTTACCAGGCATCTATTAAGCATTGATTGCTTATACATGTGGACCAAAATGGCTGTTACTCTTTCTTCCAGAGACAGGTTTCCACTACTTTTTAGGTACAAAATAGCCATGATATCAATTAGTTGTAGCCCCTCCATAAGTTGATCTCCGCAGCGGTTTGTATGATTCAAGATCATGGTTAGTAATTTTTCTTTGGAACTATCATCCAGTTTTGAAAGGTTGCAATTAAGTCTAGTTAACATGTCTAATGTATTTTGATCTTTATCTAGG